>JBILOV010000149.1:0-6123 GCA_044374335.1 Bacteroidia bacterium
CATTTGATCGTAACGAATAGTAGGGACGTGGTTGTGGATTACACCGCCTACTTCTAATTGTTTAAAGCACTTATCTAATTCCATTTGATCGTTTGTAAATACGCCACATTGTAAACCAAATTTTGTATTGTTAGCTTGCTGTATAGCATCATCAATCGTTTCGTATGAGTTAATACAAATTACTGGACCAAATATTTCTTCAGCATAAACTTTCATAGTATTATTACATTGAGTTAATATGGTTGGTTCAATATAACTTCCAATTCTTTTTCCCCCACAAATTAATTTTGCTCCTTGTTGCATTGCTTCATTAATCCAACTTTCTACACGAATCGCATTTGCTTCATCAATCATGTTTGATACATCAGTTGTTTCATCTAATGGATTACCGTATTTTAAAGCTAGAGTTGCTATCTTTATTTCGTCAATAAAATTTTGGTACAATGATAAGTGAACTATAAAACGTTGTGCATGTATACAAATTTGCCCACTATAAGCAAATGCTCCCATTAGGGATTTAGGTAATGCATCTTTTAAATCAGTACTTTGTGTAATAATGGTGGCAGCATTTCCTCCTAATTCTAACACAACTTTTTTCTTACCACTTTCAGATTTCATTTTCCAGCCAACGTCTGGTGAGCCCGTAAAACTTAATAATTTAAAGCGCTCATCAGTTACAAGTATATTACCGGTTTCTCTATCCATTGGTAAAATAGAAACTGCTCCTTTTGGTAGTTCTGTTTTATCAATAATTTTTGCTAACTCCAAACAAGATAATGGTGTACGACTTGCTGGTTTTAAAATAATTGGACAACCACTTGCAATGGCTGGTGCAATTTTATGTACAGCTAAATTCATCGGAAAATTAAATGGAGCAATTCCCGCAATTAACCCAATTGGGAAATAATGAATAATGCCCTCTCTTTTTTCAGCACCTGAAATTCTTTCTAATACTAAGTTTTCTGTTGGAATATTTTTGCTTTCTTCAGCAGCAATTAAAAAAGTGTGAGCTGAACGATCTATTTCTGTTAATGCATATTTTAATGGCTTCGCACTTTCTAAACTTAATATGTTTGCTAAATGATCTCTGTTCGCATAAATTTCGTTAGAAATTTGCTTAAGAATATCGTGTTTTTTTTGAGAAGATAAATTGCTTAGTTCTTCTTTTACAGATAAAGCTTTTACGATAGCTTTGTCTAAAATAGTTTCATCCGCCAAATAGGTTGTTGCTACTAGCGATTGATCAAACGGATTTATTATTTCAAGAATATGATTAGTGGTAATAAATTTACCAGCAGAATAGATGTTATAATTTTTATTTTGCATTTATTTTTTAGTCAATGCTTTAAAAACATCTTCTAATCTTTGTTCTTCTTTATTAAGAGTCAATATTCCAATATTATGTTTGACTGCATAATTAAATAATTCCTTACGCACATCTTTTTCTAAATCAGAAATTATCTTCCAAGTTTTTCCATCTATTAAAATGGCATCTTCTACACCATTAATAGATTTAAGTGTATTAACGAAAACCTCTTTGTCAAACTCTACCGTAATAATTTGTTTGGTTGTATTTTGTTGCAGGGTTTGTGTAGTATCGTTAGCTACAATTTCACCTTTATTAATAATTATAACTCTATCACACACAGCTTCTACTTCTTGCATAATATGCGTGCTAAGCATTACTGTTTTTTGTTTACCTAATTTTTTAATAAGGCTACGAATCTCTTCTAATTGATTAGGGTCTAAACCTGTAGTAGGCTCATCCATAATTAATACTTTTGGGTCATGAATCATGGCCTGAGCTAAGCCAACACGTTGCCTATAGCCTTTTGATAATGCACCAATTTTTTTATTTTGTTCTAACTGCAAACCCGTGGCGTCAATCATTTCTTTAACACGTTCTTTGGCGTTTTTTATTTTATATAATCCACCAATAAATTGCAAGAACTCTTTTACATACATATCCAAATACAATGGATTGTGCTCTGGTAAATAGCCAACTTGTTTTCGTACTTCAATACTTTGGTCATTGGTGTTAAAACCACAAACGGTTGCAAATCCTTCGGTTGGTGGAATATAACAAGTCAGAATTTTCATCATGGTACTTTTTCCTGCACCATTTGGCCCTAAAAATCCTACAATTTCATTGGTACCAATTTCAAAAGAAACATTATTTAATGCTTTTTGCGTACCATATATTTTTGTGATATTATTTACTTTGATTGACATAGTGTAGATTCTATCCCAAAAATACTGATTTTTTGTTACAATTAATAGAACGCAGATGGGACTAAATATAGTGTAAATTAATAGGGCGTGCCGGCGCAAAAAAGTCAGCGCCGTCAGGCTTTCCGTTTCAATCTTTTACGAATCACGCCCCTTCGCTTGATTCGTAAAGGATTTACACTACAATCCCTCACGCAGGCTTACGGTTAGTTCGAAGTGTAAGTTTCAAACGTGAAGTAAAGCCGCGTAAGTGATAGAGGCATTGTTTGAGCTCTTTTTATTACGCCAGGGCGTGATAAAAAGCGAGTGCCAAGAGCTCGACCCGACCTTAGGAGGCACACGCCCAAAACATTAATACACATCGCTAATTATTTATTATCTTTACGCCTATGACAGGATTAGTTGTAAAATCTACCGGTAGTTGGTATGCCGTTCGTATTGATAGTGGCGAAGTGATTGATTGCCGTTTAAAAGGAAAAATAAGATTAGATGACCGAAAAACGACCAATCCTGTTGCTGTTGGTGATATTGTTGATATTGATAGAGATAAGGATGGAAGTAATCAAATTACAAATATTCATCCCCGAAAAAATTATATCATTCGTAAGTCAATAAATCTTTCCAAACAAGCACATATTATTGCAAGTAATTTAGATCAGGCTGTTTTGGTTGCTACAATTGTTGCCCCACGAACTTCTTTAGGTTTTATTGATCGATTTTTAGTTACAGCGGAAGCATATGATATTCCGGCAAAAATAATTTTCAATAAAAAAGATTTATTGGATGAAGAAATGCTTGAATTACAAGCTGATATCATGAAGTTATATACTGATATTGGTTATGAATGCTTTTCTGTTTCTTCATTTGATATAGAAGATATTGAATTTATTAAAACTCTTTTAAAAGATAAAACAACTTTAATTTCAGGACATAGCGGAGTAGGGAAGAGTACTTTAGTTAATGCAATTGATACAAAGCTAGATTTGAAAATTGGTGATATTTCTGAAGCACATTTAAAGGGAATGCATACTACTACTTTTGCAGAATTATTTCCTCTATCTTTTGGAGGTAACATTATCGACTCGCCAGGTATAAAAGAACTTGGCTTAGTGGAAATGAAAAAAGAAGAAGTAGCACATTACTTTCCGGAGATGATGGCTAAGATGAATGATTGTAAATTTAATAATTGCTTACATGTTAATGAGCCCGGATGTGCCATTTTAAAGGCAGTTGATACTGTAACTATATCTCAGGAACGTTACCAGAGTTACTTAGGCATTTTAAATGGCGAAGAAATGGATTGGAAAGAGTGGGAGATTAGGTAATTCCATTTTTTCTATTAATTTAATTATCTATAATTATTCTCATCTATTATTTTTATTAATTCATCTAATTTTTTACAGGAAACTTGCAGAACAAAAATAGTTTCTTTAGTTTTGTGCCCCAATTATATTACCAAGGAAAGTAGTATCATATAATAAATTATTATTAGGGCTTATTTTTAGTAATAATTTATGAGTTTTAACATGGAACCACAAGACAAAATATTAAAAACATCGTTGGAGTTGTTTTATAAATTTGGCATTAAGCGCGTTACTATGGATGACATTGCTAAAGAATTGGGTATGTCAAAAAAAACAATTTACCATCATTTTAAAGAAAAAGATGATTTAGTAAATACGCTGTGCGACACCGAAATGATTAAACATGAACAAATTTTTGATGAATTATTTAACGAATCAAAAAATCCAATCCATGAAATGATGCTTATTTCAGCAAATATGCGAAAAATGATGCAGCATATTAATCCAATATTTTTTCTTGATTTGCAAAAATTTCACCCACAGGCTTTAAATCGTTTTCAAGAATTTAAGCAAAATTGTGCATTTAAACATATTGAGCGAAATATAAATAAAGGAATAGAAGCCGGCTTTTACAGAAACGACATAGATGTTGAATTTACAGCGAAATATAGGTTGTCTCAATTAGACATGCTGTTGTTTGGAAATTACTACTCCTTCGAAAAAATTAGTTTTACTAAATCACACGAACTATTATTAGATATGTTTGTTTATGGTATTTGCACAGCAAAGGGCCATCAACTGCTTAACGACTACAAAAAAGTATAAAATATTAAAACACAAAAAACATGAATTCATTAAAAATTTGCTGCTTGCTTTTATCATGCTCGCTCTTGGTGCTAAAGTCTTTAGCTCAAGAAACTAATGACAAAACCTTTACACTGCAACAATCCATTGAGTATGCTTACAAAAATAGTCCTAACTACTTAAATGCCGAAAATGATGTATTGATGGCAAAATATAAGCGGAAAGAAGTTTTGGGTATGGCAATGCCGCAAATTAATGCGAGTGTGGATATGAAAAATTTCTTAGAAATTCCTGCATCAGTCGTACCTGGTCAGTTTTTTGGTGGACCTGAAGGATCTTTTGCTGCCGTAAGATTTGGAACAACCTTTCAAACACAGGCTGGTTTATCAGCTTCTTTATTAGTATTTAGCGCCGATTACTTAATTGCTTTAAAAGCTACTAAAGAATATATAAGCTTAATGAATATAAATGTTACCAGAAATAAAACGGAATTGGTAAGTCAGGTTTCAAAAGCTTATTATGGTGTTTTAGTAAATAAAGAAAGAATAAAATTATTAGATGCTAATTTAATCAAGTTGGGAAAATTGTTGAGCGATACCAAAGCCTTTAATGCGCAAGGTTTTGTTGAACAAATTGATGTGGATAGGTTAGAAGTAGCGTTTAATAATTTAACAACTGAAAAGCAAAAAATTGAGCGTTTAATAACTTTAAGTGAGTATATGTTAAAGTTTCAAATGGGGTATGTTGGAAAAGACAACCTGATATTAACAGATTCATTAAGCGTGTCTGAAAATACAGAAATTAATGCTTCAACAATTGATATTTCAAAAAGAAGCGAGTATCAATTATTAGAAGGTCAGCAGCGCGTAAATACTATTAATGTAAAGCGATTAAAATTTGGTTACATGCCAACACTTGTGGCATATGGTAGTCTTGGAGCTAATGGATTTGGCAATGATTTAAAATATGTTGGTTATATAAACAAGTATTTTCAAACTAGATTAATAGGAGCAACCCTTTCATTAAATGTTTTTGATGGATTTCAACGTCATTATAAAATACAGCAAGCTAAATTGGATTTTAAAAAGGGAGAAAATAATTTAAAAAACTTGCAATTAGCTATCGAATTAGAAGGTGCTTCGGCTGTGGTTAATTATAATAATGCAATATCATCTTTACAAGTTCAAAAACGCAATTTGGATTTAGCTAAAAATATTTATACTGTATCTCAAAAAAAATATGAGCAAGGTGTGGGTAGTAATCTAGAAGTTATAAATGCGCAAACTTCATTAAAAGAATCAGAAACTAATTATTTTAATGCCGTGTATGATTTGATGGTATATAAAATAGATTATTTAAAAGCAACCGGAACATTAGTTAAATAAGAAATAGAGTTATTATAAAATAAAAAAATATGTCAAAAATTCAAAACATTTTAATCCCAATCATTTCTTCGTCAATGTTCATAGCATCATGTGGAGGAGGAAGCACTGAAAGCTTAACAGATTTAAAATCACAACAAGCAGAGTTAAAAACCCAATTAGCTGATCTAAATGCTAAGATCTCAAAATTAGAAGGAGATTCTTCAAAAAAGTTCGCACTTGTTGAAGCCAGCGCAATAACTCCAGCAATTTTTAAAACATATATTAATGTGCAAGGAAAAGTGGATGCTGAAGAAAGTGTCTCTCTATCTTCTGAAATGCCCGGTACAATTACTAAAATTAATGTAAAACCTGGCGATCAAGTATCTCAAGGACAAGTACTAGCAGAAACTGATGCACGCGCT
>JBILOV010000150.1:0-6072 GCA_044374335.1 Bacteroidia bacterium
ATTAAAGTTAAATTATCTAGACGAGTTTGAACAAAATCAATTTAGAAAAAACACCTCCGATAGTTTATTGCCGCGCAGTTACCAGTTTTGGGAATGGGAAGGAAACATAACTAATAAAGATACTTCCGGAAATTTATTCAAGTTGTTTTACAGAGAGCGCAGAGATAAACAGGCATATGGCTCTATTTTAAAAGATTCTACTTTTGCACAAAACATAGGTTTTTCTGCTAACGTCAATAGTATTCGTAATCACCCATTCTCAATAGTTTTTACTTATAGAGAATTGCATTTAAAGAATGCTAATCCGTTATATCTAAAACCAGACAATACCTTATTAAGTCGTATAGAATATTCTCCAAGATTAATAAAAGGATTTATAACTTCTACCATTTTTTATGAAACCGGTTATGGCTTAGAAAATAAAAAAGAATATTATTATTTGTTAGTAGCTGCTGGACAAGGCACTCATGCCTGGAAAGATTATAATGGAAACGGTACGCAGGAAGTGGATGAATTTGAAATAGCGCAGTTTTCGGATCAGGCTTTGTATATAAAAGTTTACACGCCTACAAGTCAGTATGTAAAAGTATTGCACGACCAATTTAGCATGTCGTTAAATCTTCGTCCGGTTGTTTTCTTAAAAGATAGTTCTGGGAAAGCATTAAAATTTATTAGTCGTTTTGCAACTCAATCTGTGTACAGAGTTGATAAAAAATCAAACGACAATGGCAATCTCTTTACTTTTAATCCAGCAGAAATTAAATTAAATGATCCTTTGCTAACCGCTTTAAATTATTCGCTTCGCCAAAGTGTTTTTTTTAACCAAAGTGCAGCTGTGTTTGGTACAGATTATACCTACCAAAACACACTAAGTAAACAATTATTAACCAATGGATCTGAAATACGCGGAAACACAACGCATGAATGGCGCTGGAGATGGAATGTTAGCCGAGCATGGAGTTTAAATAGTGCTAATGTATTTGGTATAAAGCAATCCGTTTCTGAATTTTTGACTATTCGTAATTATAAAATAGAATCGTATGATTTTGAACAAAAGCTAATCTACCAGCCTAATACCGCTTTTAGAATAAGTGCTATTTATAAACACAACAAAAAACAAAATAGTATTGAGGGGGGAACTCAAAAAGCAGAACTTAATGATTTTGGTTTAGAATTTAAATTTAATCAGGTAGAAAAAGGAAGTATTACCGGTAAAGTTAGTTTAATAAATATTTCATATAATGATGCCGAAAATACAGCTGTAGGATACGAAATGCTAAATGCCTTGAAGGTAGGATATAATTATACTTGGGGATTAAGCTACCAACGCAACTTAAGTAACAATATACAAATTAGTATTAATTACGATGGGCGGAAATCTCCAAATAATAAAATCATAAATATAGGTGGCGCACAAATAAGAGCGTTTTTCTAAGTTTAGTATATTTGCAATATGTTTACAGGAATTATAGAAGGCCTTTCAAAAGTTGAAGCCATTGAAAAGGAAAATACAAATGTGCATTTTACATTTAGTTGTGCATTTACACATGAATTAAAAATAGATCAAAGTGTTGCGCACAATGGCGTTTGCTTAACTGTTGTGAAAATTAACGGGCATCAATATACCGTAACTGCTATTGATGAAACATTGCAAAAAACCAATTTAGGAAATTTAAAAATTGGGGATTATGTAAATTTAGAACGATGTATGCCTGCAAATGGGCGTTTTGACGGACATATTGTTCAAGGCCATGTTGATCAAACAGGAATTGTGTCTTCAATTATTGATAATATAGGCAGTTGGACTTACACCATTGAATACAATAATAAATTGGGAAATGTAACTGTAGAAAAAGGAAGCATTACAATTAACGGAACAAGTTTAACGGTTGTTGATTCGAAAGATGATGCCTTTTCAGTTTGTATTATTCCTTATACTTTTGAAAACACGGTGTTTAAACATTTAAAAGTAAATGATGTTGTTAATTTAGAATTCGACATTGTTGGAAAATATGTAGCTCGACTTTTAGCAAAAAACAAGTAAGCATTTAGTAAACCCAGATTCGTATATTCGTAATAAATTCGTAATAGCAGCATGCAACAAAAAGTAGATTTTTTAATTATTGGAAGTGGTATTGCGGGCTTAAGTTATGCTCTTAAAGTTGCAGAACATGGCACGGTATATATTGTTACTAAAAGCAACGAAGACGAATCAAATACTAAATACGCACAAGGTGGAATTGCAGCCGTATGGCACGACAAAGATACTATTGAAAAACATATTCAGGATACACTAATTGCAGGAGCTGGCTTATGTGATGAAGAAGCTGTGCGTGTGGTAGTTACCGAAGGCACAGAGCGCGTAAGAGAATTAATTGAACTAGGCGCTAATTTTGATAAAACAAAAGAAGGTTCCTTTGATTTAGCAAAAGAAGGAGGTCATTCAGAAAACCGTATTTTACATTATAAAGATATTACTGGTTATGAAATTGAGCGTGCTTTAATTGCTCAAATTCGCAAGCACAAAAATATTACAGTACTCGATCATCATTACGCAATTGATATTATTACTCAACATCATTTAGGGGAAGTAGTTACCTCTCATTCTGAAGATATTAAATGTTTTGGTGCTTATATTTTGAATACTAAAACGCAGAAAATAGACACTGTTCTTTCTAAAATTACATTAATGGCAAGTGGTGGAGCGGGCCACGTATACGCCACAACCACTAACCCAACTATTGCAACGGGAGATGGAATTGCAATGGTTTACAGAGCAAAAGGCCGAGTAAAAGATATGGAGTTTGTACAGTTTCATCCAACTTCTTTATATAACCCTGGTGAGTATCCAAGTTTTTTGATTACAGAAGCTATCCGAGGATTTGGTGCCGTTTTAAAAACCATAGACGGTAAAGAGTTTATGCAAAAATACGATGAGCGTTTATCATTAGCACCTCGCGATATTGTAGCTCGTGCAATTGACAATGAATTGAAAACGCGTGGTGAGGATTTTGTGTATTTAGATTGTCGCCATCTGGATAGAAAAGCATTTATTGAACATTTCCCAAATATTTACACAAAATGTATGAATTTGGATATTGATCCGTTTGTAAATTTAATTCCTGTTGTGCCTGCTATGCATTATTTATGTGGTGGTATTTTAGTAGATAAAACCGGACAATCAACTATCAGTAATTTGTTCGCGGTGGGTGAATGCGCCTGCACAGGATTACATGGAGCAAATAGATTAGCTAGTAATTCATTACTAGAAGCTGTTGTATTTGCTCATAGAGCCGCTATCTTAGGAATTGAAAATATACAAAATGTTACGTTTAAAGATAACATTCCTAATTGGGATGCGGAAGGTACAGAACATGCTGAGGAAATGATTTTAATAACTCAATCGCAACGAGAAGTGCAACAAATTATGAGTAATTATGTAGGAATTGTAAGGTCCGAATTGCGATTAAAACGTGCTTTTGACCGTTTAGAGATTTTATATAAGGAAAATGAAGCACTTTACGACAAAACCACTGTAACTCAAAAACTCTGCGAACTTCGTAACTTAATTTGTATTGGTTACTTAATTATTAAACACTCCGTTAGGCGTAAAGACTCTGTTGGCCTGCATTATATGGTTAATTATGCTAAAGAAACTATAAATTAAAGCCATCTAAAACCTTGAACTTGTTTAAGATTGCTAAATAAATAAACACGAAGTTTAAATTTAAAAATAATTTTTACTCAAATTTTTCATGTAATAAAATATTTTAGTACATTTGTAGCCCAAAATGGTAGATGTAGCTCAGTTGGTTAGAGCATCGGTTTGTGGTACCGAGGGTCGAGGGTTCGAGCCCCTTCATTTACCCTTCTTAAAGACTGTCTGCAAAGACAGTCTTTTTTTATTTATAAGTTCTCGTTAATTTTTTGAAAGTCTTAATTTTTTAGCCATAGAATTTTACCATAAGATCAATAAATCCAAATCATTTTAGTTCAATAAATTAAGGGAACAAACCACATATAACTTTATCTATTTTAAATATCGTTTTAAAATAGATGTATTAATTTATAGGTAAAATCTAAAAATATAAATCGTCCGTTTTTAAACACAAGTAACGGCTTACAGATAGTGCAGCACTTAACCCGGAAATTAAAACGCCTAAAGTCACAATTCCACCAAACAATAAAGCTAATAAATTAGGGTCTTGTAATTGCAATAAATCAGGAATATATCGCGTACTTAATACTAAAAAACCTGCCAATAAAAAACCCGCCACTAAACCGGCAATAATTCCTTGACGAATTCCTTTTAAAATAAATGGCATTCTTATAAAACCTTGTGTTGCGCCTACTAAATACATTGTTCTAATTAAAAACCGTTTTGCGTAAATGGATAATCTAATAGTGTTATTAATTAATGCAATTGCAACAACTAATAATAAGCCACTAAAAATTAAAATGTATATGCTAATTACTTTTGCATTATCATTTACTTGCTTAATCATATCCTTATGATAAATGACTTCTTTTACAAAATGCTTTTGCATGATTTGTTTTTCAAATCCAGCTAAACTATCAATATTGGCATAATCCGAATTTAGCTTAACATCTAATGACGATAACAAAGGATTATAACCTAAAAATGTAATAAAATCTTCCCCTAAATCTTTTTGTAATTTTTTTGCAGCTTCGTCTTTACTAATATAATCAACCTGTTTAGTAAATGCAGACGAACTAATTTCTTGTTTTAAAATATCTAACTCTGCTTGAGTAGTGGTATCTTTTAAGACCACTTGGAACCCAACATTTTCTTTAATATGATTAGATAATTTTTTAGCATTGATAACAACCAATCCTAAAAGACCTAACATAAATAAAACCAATGCCAAACTGATGACAACGGTAACGGAAGATGTTTTTAATTTTGCAGTAGTGGTTATGTTTGACACAATATTTTTTTATTCAACTAAATTAAGGGGAATATAAAAAGGCATTTCATTTTAAAAAACGAATAATTAACAGAGGGTTGTTTGTATATGAGAACTACTATTCTTAAAGCAGCAAGTCTGGCCTTCTTAATCTTGTTCTCTCTAAAGACTGTTCATGTCTCCACTCTTCTACTTTTTTGGTATTCCCACTTGTTAAAAGCTCGGGAACTTTCCATCCATTATAATCTGCAGGACGTGTATAAACTGGCGGTGACAATAAATTATCCTGAAATGAATCTGATAAAGCTGACGTTTCATCATTTAAAACACCTGGTATTAATCGAATAATTCCGTCACATAAAACAGCTGCCGGTAATTCACCTCCACTTAATACATAATCACCAATCGAAATTTCTTTAGTTATAAAATGCTCACGAATTCGTTCGTCTATACCTTTATAGTGGCCGCATAAAACCATTATATTTTTAAGCGTAGACAAATGATTACAGGTAGTTTGTTTTAGGGTTTCTCCATCCGGAGTCATGTATATAATTTCGTCGTAGGTACGCTTACTTTTTAAGTCATTAATACAATTGGCTATTGGCTCTATCATCATTACCATTCCAGCACCACCTCCAAATGCATAATCATCCACTTTTTTATGAGGCTCAATTCCATAATCTCTCAAATCAATAATATTAACCGAAACCAATCCTTTTTGGGCGGCACGTTTTAAAATACTATGACTAAATGGGCTTTCTAATAAAGGCGGATGAACAGTAATGATATCAATATGCATAGTCAAAATTAACAAAAAATCAGTAAATATTAGATGTTTAATTATTTCAGTAAATTATATTTGTTTTTGAAATAGCCATGTTTACCGAAACATAAACACTTCCCGATAACTCTATCGGGAGAAGATAAACAGGCTAAACCATATGACCAAAAAAAAAAGCCATAATTTAAACACTTGGAACAATTATTATTAGTCATCTCATTATTTTTTAGTTTTAGTTTTTTTTTCACAAAAAGTAAAAAATAAATCCTTCAATTAAATACTTTTATAAATAAGCAACCCTACAAACAGATGATTATAAAATATATATTGTAGATGCTGTAGCGATTGGAAAACAATTAAAAA
>JBILOV010000302.1:0-2668 GCA_044374335.1 Bacteroidia bacterium
AAAATATTTCAATTTAATTGTAACCTACATTCATCTAAATAACTATGCAATATGTTCGAAATTTTTCAATCAAAAAAACATCGATATATTTTTTACAGAATCTATTGAAATTTAATGTAATTAAAATTAGATGCTCAGCCAAATCACAACAGGCAATAATATTTAACATTTAGAAAACTTAATTTCACAAATACATTTGTTAACTACTTAAAGTGTCTATTTAAAATTAATCATATACAATAAAATAAACTTACATGAAAATCACCATAGAACAAATCAATTGTAATGTTTCTAATAAACTTAAACATTTAATACTCGAAAAAACTTCGGCCCTAAATACTATGTTTGATTCTATTGAATATTGTAAAGTGATAGCTGAACATAAAAAAGATGATAAAAATAAAAATCAAGCTATAGAAATAACCTTAACAGTACCACAAGATACAATGTTTGCAAAAGACAAGGCTGAAAATTTTGAAATAGCTTTAGAAATGGTTGTTATGGAATTACAACAACAATTAAAAAAGTATAAAGCCAAGAAATCGAAAACAAATGAATATGCTAAGGCATGGCAAAAAATTGAAGAAAATAGTATTGACTATTTTTAAAATATATTATTTTCAATTTCATTAAAAAAATAATAAGCTCTGAGTTGACGTTTTATTAAAATTAAAAACTAAATATTTATTGATAATCTCAATAAAAAATAATTAAATAATAGAATACTAATTATAACAACTATATATGATAAATTAGAAAAAAGTAAAAAAAAATCTAGCTATGTTTGCATTAGGTAAACATATACTTCACAACCATTTTTTTAATTATGATTGAACTAAAAGCAATAACAAAAATAAAAACTAAGGTTAAAACGGAAGTTAAAACCTTAGAAGGCGAAGAGCGACAAACCATTGTGCATTGTAATTGTGGCGAAGATTATGCGTTTCGTATTTGGCCTAATACTTTTTTAATTGAACATCTAGGTGGTAAACGTGCTAAACTAATTACAGCATACAATATTTCGTTTGCTCCGCAATGGACATTAAATGATGGCAAAGGTTTTACATTAATTTTCGAAGGCTTAAGTAAAGAGTGTACTTCCTTTGATTTAAAAGAAATTATTCCTGAAGAAGGAGGATTTGAAGTACTAAATATTCAACGAAATAAAATGGATGTATATTCTGTAAATTTTTAAATTACTACATACAAATCAAACAAGGCAAACAACCAAAGTAAACTAATAATTTTATATTTGATAGCTCCATATTACTATTTTGAATGACCAAAAGAAAAGGTAATATGCTTTTAATAATTAAAACTAAAGCAATTACTAGAATTTAAGATAAAAATCATAGTTTTGACTAATGCTAATACATCTTAACTCCAATTAATGAAAACGCTTCCTAACATCATTTACGAAGACGATGTATTACTCGTTTGTAACAAACCGGCAGGATTAATGATAGAACCCGATCGCAATAATTTTCCTAATTTATTGCAACATGTAAAAAATTATTTAAAAGAAAAAACAGGCGAAGCGTTACCTTACATTCAGCACCTGCATCGCCTCGACAGACCTGTAAGTGGCGTGGTATTATTCACTAAAAAAAAAGAACACTTACGGTATTTAAGCGAACAATTTGCTCAGCGTAGTGTATCTAAAAACTATATTGCTTTAACACAGCATGCTCCAAATATAATGAAAGATGTGTTAGAACAGTGGCACCGAAAAGAAAAAAAGAAAGCAGTACTTGTTCCCGAAGGCACAGAATTTTCAGAAAAAGTAAAATTAGAATATTCAGTTAAAGAGCAAGGCAATTTTTTTATATGGGAAATAAAATTGCATACGGGTAAATTTCATCAAATAAGAGTTCAGTTAGCGAGTTTGGGTTGCCCTATTTTTGGGGATGAACTTTATGGCTCTACTGAAATATACAAGCCTAATGAAATAGCATTACATGCGAAAAAATTAATTATTAAGCATCCCGTAACTCTTAAGGAAATACTATTTGAAGCGGAAACACTTTTTAATTTGCCTTGAGTATTATTGCAAATAAGATATAAAACTATTCTGTATATTCTATTTTTACAAGCACCTCATTTTCTCTATTAATAACATCCCAAGGCGCATTATATCCTAAGAAAACAAATTTATTATTATGCAAAATATCAAGTTCCTTTAATTTTTTCTTAAGCTCGTCTTCTTTTTTCAGTATCATTTTTTCACTAGCATATCCTCCGAACTTTATAGCAGCAAAATAACCTTCCTCGGAGTAATGCAATTGAATACTTTCATCGTTTGGCTTTGGCAATTGCTCCATTTTATAATTAGCTGGC
This sequence comes from Bacteroidia bacterium, assembly GCA_044374335.1. GTDB lineage: Bacteria > Bacteroidota > Bacteroidia > B-17B0 > Aurantibacillaceae > UBA4416. The sequence goes on from JBILOV010000302.1 coordinate 2,338, forward strand.
ATCACAAAACTCATATTACTACTTTCTTTATTTCTTTCCATATAAACAGGTGCAGTCATAGAAATTTTGTTTGAAGACTGATTTCCTCCAAAAATATAACCTGCTAGTTTTCTAAAATTACTATTACTGTTGCCAGTATATGATTCGGAGGGAGAATTTACTGTAGCCATAATCGCTTTTGGATAAAAACGAATTTCAATTTCTTGCATTGTTTTTACCAATCGATAATTTTGACGCTCTGTTTTCTGTTTTAAAGTGTAAGACATAATAATTATTAAAATGAAAATTATTACTAAAATTATACTTCCACTTTTTATTAATTGTAACATGA
>JBILOV010000248.1:0-3387 GCA_044374335.1 Bacteroidia bacterium
TGCTTACACATACAGCATGTTTTGTTGGGTAATTAATTCTATTCCTAATGTCTATTAAAATATATTTTCGAATTCTTTACTTAGATACAACATTTTTTTCATGTCACTCTCAATGATAAAAATATACATTAATTTATTTTAGTGGGTAAGAAAAAAAATTAAACTCCAATTTTATCATTCACTATTTTTAAAATCTCTGTTTCTAAAGCAATAGTTTTGTTCTCTAAGTCTTTTCCTTTGGCAATGATATCATTTACAAAGGCTTTATCATCATATCCGCTAGCATTTATACGAACATTCATAAATGCTCCCATAACCGCAGAGCGAGCACACAAAGCGCCTACACCTGCATCACTAACAGAGTTTGGATTTCCAATTTCAGCCATAGCTTTAATAATAGATAAACTATCATAGGATAATTGCATTACTTTAAATGGAACTTCAATGGCATATTTAGTAGCATCCTGAATGGCTTGTTTACGAGCAGTTTTTTCTTCATCGGTTCCTTTTGGTAACCCAAATGCTGACATAATTTTATTAAACGCTGCCGTATCTAAATCAACCAATTTCGTTAACTCATCTTTAATTTTTTGACCTTTTTCTGCCCAAACGCTAAACTCTTCCCAACGCTCATCCCATCCTTTTTTATGTGATGATAAATTGGCAACCATTGTAGCTAAAGAAATCCCTAAAGAACCAACATAAGCAGATATTGAACCACCGCCAGGCGCAGGGCTTTCACTAGCTGTTTCATCAGCAAAATCAGTCAAGGTCATATTCACTAATTTACTATCAGCTTTATCTTTTAGTAAGTATTCAATAATACGTTCCTCTGGTTTAAATGGACCTAATTCATCTAAGCCCATTGTTTTAATAGCTATTTTAATGAGTTCTTTTTCAGAAACACCAATTGAACGTTGCTGTTTTTGTAAAAAATATTTCCCTGCATCTAATAATGATTTTAGAGGAACTAATCCTACTAATTCAGATCCAGTTACTCTAATACCACGTTCAGTAGCTTTTTTACAAACTTCGTCAAACGCAATATGTAAAGGTGTAATATTAATATTGGTTAAGTTCATAGAGATTTGAGCAACGCCATATTCTTCAATAAACCAACCAATTGCTTTTACAGATTTTAAGCTGCCAGGAATAGAAACTGGATTTCCATTCGCATCATTTACCACTTTGCCGTTAATAGAATCGCCTTCGCGTTTTACTCTACCAGCTTCACGCACATCAAATGCAATAGAATTTGCACGACGTGTTGAAGTTGTATTTAAGTTAATGTTGTAGGCTACTAAAAAGTCGCGAGCGCCAATAACGGTTGCACCACGTTTAGCATCAAATTCTGAAGGTCCAAAATCTGGTTTCCACTCTGGTAATTTAATTTTCTTAAAAAAACCTTCGTATTCGCCTGCTCTGATTACGGAGAGATTATTTCTTTCTTTTTTTGGTTGAGCAGCTTCGTATAAATAAATTGGTAGTTGTAATTCGTTTCCCACACGCTCGCCTAACTTTTGAGCCCATGTAGCAGTTTCTTCCATGCTAATATTAGCAATTGGTATTAACGGACAAACATCAGTAGCGCCCATTCGTGGATGCTCGCCCTTGTGTTTGCTCATATCAATTAATTCTCCTGCTTTTTTTATAGCTAAAAATGCTGCATCAATTACAGCTTTGGGATTTCCAACAAATGTTACAACTGTTCTGTTGGTAGCTTTTCCTGGATCAACGTTTAGTAACCTTACCCCCTCAACAGATTCTATTTCATTAGTGATTTGTTGAATGATTGATAAATCAAGTCCTTCAGAAAAATTTGGAACACATTCTATTAATTGCTGCATAAAAATTGGTTTAAAAATGGTGCTTAAAATTAAAAAAACTATGCGGTATTGTACATTTCTTGCAATGCTTAATGTTATTATTAATTAACAATCTTTTATAAATAACAATATTTATTAGCAGTGATTCGTTATTGAAGAGCTGCTATATTTGTTTAAACAAATTTTATTTTGAATTCAAACGCACATATTTTTATTTATACCCACAAAATTACGCCTAGGGTGAAATATACGTTTAATCTAATTTTAAAAGATTGTTTAGGTTTAGAGTTTTCGCTTACCACTAATATTGACGATTATAAATCTTTTGAGGGAAGTAAGTTTTCATATACAAATCAACAAATAGAAAGCGATTTTCATATAGCTTCTCATACACTATTATTTGAATCGGGGATAAAAGAACAAACTATACAATTACAAAATCATGAATTATATTATAAGTATTTTTTTAAGACTTATAATAACGCGTTGCCCTTTGACATTTTTGCCGCCGCTTTTTATTTAGTGAGTCGTTATGAAGAGTATTTACCTTTTTTGCCAGATGCTTTTAATCGGTTTGAAGCTGAAAATAGTTTAGCATATCAATATGATTTTTTAAAAATCCCGCTGGTTAATTTATGGATTATAGAATTTGAAAAATTGCTCATTTTAAAAAATCCAACTATTTTAATCACGCATAAATCCTATAATTACATTTCAACGATAGACATTGATAATGCTTATAAGTATCAGGAAAAAGGTGTAATGCGCTCAATTGGTGGGTATTTGAAATCAATTGTAAAATTTGATAAAGCAGATTTAATCCAGCGTACCTCGGTTTTATTGAGGAAAGAAAAAGATCCATTCGATTCTTATGAATATCAATTAGAAATTCAAAAAAAATATAAGTTAAAAGTTATTTACTTCTTTTTGCTGGGTGATTACGGAATGAATGATAAAAATCATCCTTCAAATAATTATGGATTTCAGCAATTAATAAAACATTTAGCTGATTATGCCTCTATAGCTATTCACCCTTCCTTTGGTTCTAACGGAAATAGCAATCAAGTAAAAGTTGAAATAAATCGGTTGGCAAAAATAACCCATCAAGATATTTTTAAGTCTCGCCAACATTTTGCAATGTTAAAGTTTCCTGACACTTATGCTACGTTATTAGAACAAGGCATTACCAATGATTACTCTATGGGATATGCTAATTTTAATGGGTTTAGAGCGAGTTTTTGTATGCCATTTTATTGGTATGATTTGGATGATGAACTAGAAACAGGTTTACGCATTCATCCTTTTTGTATAAGTGAAACAACATTGAGGTTTAAAGATTATGCAATTCCGCAAACAATTTTTAAATATGTTGAACCAATAATTAATGAAGTTAAAAAATACAATGGCGAATTAGTAACTGTTTTTCATAATGATACTATGGGAACTGCTGTTGAATGGTTAGATTGGAAAAATGTATATGAAGAAGTTGTGAAATTAGCTTTGGAAAAATGATTTTAATTTATACAGATTATATAACAACTCGTGTTACTTATACGATGGA
>JBILOV010000009.1:0-21009 GCA_044374335.1 Bacteroidia bacterium
AAATTAGCTCCGGTGCAAGAAATAATATCAATTTTACCCTGACGAATCATTTCGGCTAACGACTTACCTAACTCGGCTGTACTCATGGCACCACCTAAAGTAACCATCATTTTACCTCCTTCGGTTAAATGTGCTTCGTAACCTTTTGCTGCATCTACTAAAGCTGCTGCATTAAAGTGTTTATAATGATGTTCTATAAATTTAGAAATTGGACCTTTGTTTTCTGCTGTTGACATAGTTTATTTTTTAAGAGCTGCTAATTTAACACTTATAAATTAAAATATAGGTTTACAAAAAGTATTTATTTTAAAGATAATGTCACTAAAATAGGACGTTTTATTATGTAATAAAATCTACATAATTAGAAGAATTTACAAAAGTGAATTTTGCATCGGGGTATGCTTTTGTAAATAGTTCAGGGATTTTTTGTTTTGCATTTATGCTCCATTTATATTCATAAGCATTTAATTTCCCATCTAATTCTTCAATACGGTCAATCTCTTGTTTTGAATGTGTACGCCAAAAATAGTCTGAGCAATGTATACCCTTATATTCTATAAATTTTATACGTTCGTAATTTAAATAATTTTCCCAAAGCTGCCCGGTATCATCTCTTGCATCTAAATTATTAAAATTATTTATTAAGGCATTTCTAATACCGTTATCTAAAAAAAACCATTTATTTTTTTTGGTTATCTCATTGTCTAAATTTCTACTGAATCCAGTTATTTTTTTTATAATAAATACTTTGGAAAATAAATCAAGGTATTTTTCTACGGTATTTTTACTGATTTGTAATTCATTTCCAATACCTTCTAAAGATATTTCACTTCCTATTCTAAAAGCCAAAATTTTTAATAATTCAACTATTTTTTCGCGTTTTTTAATTCCTTCAAATGCTAATACATCTTTTAATAAATAGGAATTTACCTGTTCTTTTAGGTAATCTATTTTTTCTTGTTTGTTTTCTAAATGTTCCAACTCCGGATAAGAACCAAAAATTAAACGATCCTCTAATTTAGATTTTGTTTCCATATAATTTTCGGTTAGCGAAAATTCTAATTGAGCTAAAGGATATAAATGAAACGTTGTTTTGCGCCCAACTAAAGGCTCGCCTAATTTATTATTTAAATCGAACACCGACGAGCCAGTAGCTATAATTTTTAAGTCATCAATACCATCAATCATTAATTTTAATTTAGCCCCAATATCTGGTATTTCTTGGGCTTCATCTATTATTAATAATTTTGTATTACCTAATAATCGTTTGTAGTTTGAAAGTGATTTAACGGCTAATACATTAATGGTATCTACATCATCACCATTTAAAATTAGTGGCTTTTCATCTATTTTTTTAAGTAATTGTTTTACTAATTCGGTTTTGCCAACTCGCCTTGCGCCTACAATAATAATTACTTTATTAGGCTTTAATTTGTTGAGTATAACTTGCTCTAAATATCTTTGTATAATGGTCATTTTTACAATTTATATACAAATATAACTCTAAAATTTTAATTTCCGTCAGTTAAATCGCTATTTTTATATTAATTCCGTCAATTAAATAACTAAATTTATATTATTTCCGTCAGTTAAAACTCTTTTTTTGTATTAATTCCGTCAGTAGTTATTTTTAAGTACAAAAAAAAACCCTCACCAAATTGGTAAGGGTTTTTAAATTTATGATATTTCTAGATTAGAAATAAAAGTTTAAACGAATGTTACCAGAACCACCTAATAAGTTATAAGTTGCTGAGTTAATTGCGTTACGGTCTGTATCAATAATAAATTGACCACCACCATTAACAGCATCTTTAGTTTTGATTTCGCCTGCTGTTTGTACGCCTGCTGAAGAACCTTCAGCATCCCAAGTTGCTTTGTTTTTTGTGTTTAATTGGTAACCTAAGCCCCAACCAAATTCACCACCAATAGAAACTTTTGGAGCAACAAAGTATTCAACACCTATAAATGCACGAACACCTACACCAATTACACCATTAGTTTTTCTTTTTAAGGCACGAGCACCATCAACATTTGTATATCCAGGTACAACTGCACCAACTACGTTTGTTGCATAAGCAGGATTAACAGCATTCCAATCTGTTGTATAAACTTTGGTAGGATCACCGTTACCATCTGCATCTAAATTACCAATAATGGCATCAGTAGTTTGAGTTAAATCGTTAGCATACTTGAATCTTTCTCTAGTGTTACCACCCCAAACTAATAAATCAGCACCGTAAAAACCTTGTAAACGAGTTTTACCGCGACGTTTTTCTAAACCAACTCCTAAAACGATGTTACGAGTAGATGCTCTTCTTACATCAAATTTTTGTTCAGGAGTTTCTGCTAAAGCTGCAGTAAGTACAGTTGGAGCTACGAATTCATCAACTGCATTTTTGTTTTTTTGGTTGTTTAAACCAACACGAAGGGTTGCACGGTAAGCAGTGCTAGCATCTTTAAAATATTTACCAGTAATAGTTTGATTTAAACTATAGTTATTAAAAGATGGAGCAACGTTTGGACCAGTTTTTCCAAAGAAATTTCCCAAATAGTTTAAAAATGGATTAGCATCAATTCCTATTGACCACTCTTTAGCTTCTGGTAAAAATGGCTCACCTTTTTTTGATGTTAAATCTTGAGCAAAGGCAGAGGTTACTCCGAATGCCGCTGCTACTAAAGCGATTGATTTTTTCATAATTGTTTTTGTTTTGTTTTGTTTATTTAATAAATGTAAACTATTACAAATTTGGTTATTTATAACAGCGCAAAAATAATAATAAGTTTACTATTATGCACAATTAATTGTTAATAGTGATGCATCTCATATTTACTGTTTGTTTTGCAGCATCGGTACAAATTTAAATTTTCCGAAGGCTTGTTTTTCAAATTCTGTGGCACTTTTTTTAACTATAACATTCATTACTTGTTCTTCGCCTTCGCCTAATGGTATAACCAATATGCCGCCAATAACTAATTGTGCTAATAAATCCTGAGGTATATAAGGCGCTGCTGCTGTAACTATTATTTTATTAAAGGGTGCAAATTGCGGTAGGCCTTTGTAACCATCGCCATAAACTAATTTTGCTCCATTAAATCCTATTAACGGTAAAAAAAATTTAGTTTTATCAAATAGTTCTTTTTGCCGCTCAATACTAAAAACTTTTGCGCCCATTTCTAGCAAAACAGCTGTTTGGTAACCACAGCCGGTTCCAATTTCTAATACTTTGTCACCTTTAACTATATTTAATTTTTCGGTTTGAAAAGCTACTGTAAAAGGATGAGAAATGGTTTGCCCTGCCCCTATTTTTAAGGCCTTATCCGAATAGGCGTGATCTAATAAAGCTGGCCTACCTTCTGATTGATCTAAAAATAAATGACGAGGAATTTTTAAAATAGCATTTAAAACAGCTTGATTTACAATTCCTTTCTCTTTTAATTGTTCAACTAAACGTTTTCGTTTACCCTTAAAAATTTTATCGTTATCGTCGTCTACAGTATTCATAAACCAAAAATAAATATAATAAACAATTCAGTTTTAATATTTAAAAATGATTTTTAACAATTAGTATTTAATAGGTATTAGATTTGAAAAAATTAGTTTCTAATGCGTTTATAATTAAAGATATAAATGCAAAAGAACTCAAATTAAAATAATACAAAAATAGATTTATGAACGTTGGAATTGTTGGTTTAGGTCATTTAGGAAAAATTCATTTAAAATTATTAAGCGAGATTCCTGAATTTAAAATTAGTGCCTTGTATGACATTGATAAAAACGTTTTGGCAAATCTGTCGTATCAAAACGGGGTAAAATTATGCACTAGTTACGACGAATTACTGCAACTATGTGAAGTAGTTTTAATAATAACGCCAACATCAACTCATTTTGATTTAGCTAGTAAAGCCATTAAAAAAGGGAAACATGTTTTTATTGAAAAACCAGCTACTGATAATCCGGACGATACAAAGGTTTTAATTAATTTGGCAAAAGAAGCTGGAGCAATTGTGCAAGTTGGTCACGTTGAGCGCTTTAACCCCGCTTTTACAGCTGCAAAAACGTATATTCATAATCCACTTCATATTGATATACAACGGTTAGCTTGTTATAATGTTAGAGGCACAGATGTTTCGGTAGTATTAGATTTGATGATTCATGATATTGATTTATTATTAAATATTATGAAATGTAAAGTCCGAAAAATTTCCGCCTCTGGTTCGGCTATTGTTAGTGCTACTGCGGATATTGCATTTGTGAGAATAGAATTTGAAAATGGTTGTATTGCTAACTTAACAGCTAACAGGGTTGCGCTTAACAATGTTAGAAAAATGACTGTTTATCAAAAAAACACCTTCATTAATATTGATTTATTAAATAAATTAACCACCATACAGCAAATTAAACCATTAAACGGAAGCCCTTCAAATAATGGCATTTTACTCCAAAATCAACCTATTATAAATCCAATTAACGCCATTAAAACCGAATTGGAGTTTTTTTATAAAAGTATTGCAGAAGGTTTACCGTTAGCAGTTTCTTTATCTGATGCCGAAATTGCCTTAAAAGTGGTTGGCGAAATAGAATTACAAATAAAACCCCGAAACTGATAATTTAATTCTATAAATATCATTTTTTTTTATAGGTTGTGCAATAAGTAATTTATCTTTGCGTTTTCTAGTCAATATGTGTAGACAACTACTTTTCTTGTTTTTTATTGGTGGTTTTATTTTGGCTACTTCTTGTAAAAAAGATAAATTAAAAGCACCTCTTGCTTCATTTCTTGTTGTAAACAATGTTACCGTAAAAACTACCTCTGCAAACCAAGGTACTAGCAGTCATAAAATTACAGATATTTGGTATTATGTTAACGGTGAGTTTAAAGGCGTTTTTCCTATAGGTAGCGTTATGCCAATTGTAGCTGCTGATAAGGCAGAAATAACCCTATTTGCCGGTATAAAAAATAATGGTATTTCAGCTACCAGAACTACTTATCAGTTTTACAAACAAATTATTTTTAACCAATCTATTGAGGCAGGAAAAACATATACCATTTCTCCTGAATTTGAATATACTTCAAGTGCAATTTTTTATTACCAAATACCTCAAAATTTTGACTCGGCACTTAGTCAATTTGAATCAAAAGGAGATTCTGCCTATTTTAGAACAACAGATCCAAACAAAACCTTTGGAGGAAACGGTGGCTCTATTTTCATGTCGATGAGTGATGCCAAACCAACTTCAAAAATGGTTCAAAGCGTTAACTATTATTTACCATCAGGAGGTACCATTGTATATTTAGAGTTAAATTATAAATGTAATCAATCATTTGTTGTAGGAGTTATAGGTGATGATTATGATGAAAGAGGAGCGGTTACAGTTAACGCATCGGATGAATGGAATAAAATATACATTCAATTAACCAGTATAGTTAGTGCACAGCCGTTGCACGCAGGTTATAAAGTTTTTATTAAAGCAACTAAAGAAGTTAATACACCCGAAATTTACATAGATAACATTAAATTAATTAGTCAATAAATGAACAAAGCTTTACAAACATTTAAATATATTTTGGCAGATTATTTTTCGGCTAGTTTGGCTTGGAGTTTATTTTATTTGTATCGCAAATTTTACATTGAACCTGATAAGTTTGGCATTTTACCTGAACATATATTTGACCGTCAATATATTTTAGGAATGGTTTTACTGCCTTTAAGTTGGCTATTAGCATACTACCTTACCGGATTTTATAAAAATATTTATCGTAAATCTCGAATTAATGAGTTAATGCAAACTCTTGCTACTTCAATGATTGGAGTAACATTTATTTTCTTTTTTATTTTATTAGATGATTTTGTTTCAAGTTATAAAGCTTATTATAAAGTATACGCTGTTTTATTTGCATTACACTTTTTTATTACCGCAATATTTAGATTTATTTTATCAACCATCACAAATTACAAAATAAACCAAGGTAAAATTGGCTTTAATACTGTAATAATTGGCAGCAATCAAAGAGCTTTAAAAATTTACGAAGAAATTACATCGAGCCATAAATCATCTGGTAATAAATTTATTGGGTTTATACATTTAGATGAAAAAAATGGATTTTCGGAACAACTAAAGCAAAAATTACCCCATTTAGGTGAATATAAAGATTTAAAACAAATTGTCCATACTCATCAAATTGAAGAAATTATAATTGCTATTGAATCATGGGAACATGGCTATTTAGAAAAAATTATCAATGAATTAAATGATTTTGAAGCAACTATTAAAATTATCCCAGATGTTTATGATATCTTATCTGGTCAGGTAAAAATGAATTCAATATCTGATACAGCTTTAATTGTTATTAACCGACAAGTAATGCCTAATTGGCAACAATCCGTAAAACGATTTATTGATGTTAGCGGTTCAATATTTGTAATGATTGCTTTTAGTTGGGTATACTTAATTTTAATGTTAATTGTAAAATTGGGTTCAAAAGGACCTATATTTTTTAAACAGGAAAGAATTGGAAAAGATGGAATACCATTTAATATCATAAAATTTAGAACAATGTATATTGATGCTGAAAAATTTGGTCCTTTATTATCAAAAACAAATGATCCACGAATTACAAAAATTGGTGGCTTTTTAAGAAAAGTAAGATTAGATGAAATTCCTCAATTTTTTAATGTTATTAAAGGTGACATGAGTTTGGTTGGGCCAAGACCAGAACGTAAATTTTTTATTGACCAAATTGTTGTTCATGCACCGCATTATGTGCATTTACATAGAGTTAGACCAGGCATTACCGGCTACGGACAAGTAAAATATGGCTATGCCGAAAATATTGAACAAATGGTATCTCGTGTAAAATTTGATTTATTGTATATTGAAAATATGAGTCTAGTTATAGATTTTAAAATTTTAATTCATACTGTTTTAATTGTTATTCAGGGCAGAGGGAAATAGTAGGTTTAAGTTAGGCTTATTTTGATCATTTTTTGGCGCGTTCGGCGGAAGCCGAAGCGGGCTGTCACTTCAATCTTTTATTCACTGCGTTCAAAAAAGGATTTTCGTTTGCATCCCTCGCGCAGGTTTACTTTTCAAATCATAGTTTTAATTTCAAACCTGCATTAAAGTCGCGAGGGATTGAGGCGTTTGTTTGAGCTCTTCCGCATTTTTCATGCGGGAAGCGAGTGCCGAAAGCCCGACCCGCAGGGATACGGCCAAACATATTAAACCTACATTTTACTATACAATATTTTTCCTTACAAATTAGCATACTCTTTTATTAAAATTAACCACAGTTTCGTATATTCGTGACTGATTTTTAACATTAAACAAATGAAAGTATTAATTACAGGAGGCGCAGGTTTTATTGGTTCACACTTAGTGAGGTTATTTGTAAACAAATATCCAAACTATACAATTGTTAACCTTGATAAATTAACGTACGCAGGTAATTTAGCCAACCTAACTGATATAGAAAATAAACCAAATTACTCGTTTGTAAAAGGTGATATAGTTGATGCAGCCTTTATTAATAAACTATTTGCTGACCACCAATTTAATGCAGTTATTCATTTAGCCGCCGAAAGTCATGTGGATAGAAGTATTACAAATCCTTTAGAGTTTGTGTATACAAATGTTATAGGAACCGTTAATTTATTAAATGCCGCTAAAGAATTACACAAAGCAGATCCTTCAAAATTTACTAAATTTTATCATGTGAGTACCGACGAAGTTTATGGTTCGTTAGGCGATACAGGCTTGTTTACCGAAACAACTGCCTACGACCCACATAGCCCCTACTCTGCTTCTAAAGCAAGCTCGGATCATTTTGTAAGAGCTTACCATGATACCTATAAATTACCATGTGTAATATCAAACTGTTCAAATAATTACGGACCCTTTCATTTTCCGGAAAAATTAATTCCGTTATGCATTAACAATATCAAAAATAACAAACCACTACCTATTTATGGTAAAGGCGAAAATATTAGAGATTGGTTATTTGTTGAAGATCATGCACGTGCAATTGATGTTATTTTTCATACAGCTGCTCTTGGTTCTACCTATAATATTGGTGGACATAATGAATGGACAAATATTGACGTGATTCGTTTATTATGTGATATGATGGATGAAAAATTAGGAAGAACAAAAGGAACCAACCAACAATTAATTACATTCGTAACCGACCGTGCCGGACATGATTTACGTTACGCTATCGATTCATCTAAATTACAAAACGATTTAGGTTGGAAGCCATCTTTGCAATTTGAAGAAGGATTATCTAAAACCGTTGATTGGTATTTGCAAAACGAAGAATGGTTAACTAACGTTACTTCTGGAGCATACGCTAACTATTACGAAAAACAATACACAAACTAATTAAAAATTAAGAGTTAATTTATTATAAGGTAAAGATTCTCCAACTCACAACTCAACTCTTATAACTCACACTCATAGAAATGGTTTTTAGCAGCATTACATTTTTAGTTTATTTTTTACCCATTTTTTTATTGGCGTATCACTTAACGCCACATAAATATAAAAATGCCTGCCTACTTATTTTCAGCATTGTATTTTACGCTTGGGGCGGACCAAAATTTATTTTCGTTATTCTCGGTACCACCTTTTTAGATTTCTTTTTAGTCAATAAAATGGCTGAATCAAAATCAGAAAAAACTAAAAAACAATTCCTGATTATTTCATTAATAATGAATTTAGGTTTACTGTTTTATTTTAAGTACTCCAATTTTTTTATTGACAACATTAACGGAGCTTTAGGTTTAGCGGGCATCAAAGAAATATCTTGGTTAAAAATTGTATTGCCAATTGGTATATCATTCTATACATTTGAAAGTGTAACCTACGTAGTAGATGTTTACAGAGGCATTCACAAACCATTAAAAAACTTTTGGCATTATCAAACCTACATTTTATTGTTTCCTAAATTAATTGCCGGGCCAATTGTACGTTACCACGATATTGCCGATCAAATTACTAACCGCGAAAAAAACTATACAGCCGATGTAAAACTAAGTGGCTTTTACACCTTTTGTATTGGACTAGCTAAAAAAGTAATTATTGCAAACACCATTGGTGCGCAAGCAGATGATGTTTTTAAATTAGATGCCCAACATATAGATTCGGCTGCTGCTTGGGTTGGAGCCATTGCTTATACGTTTCAAATATATTTTGATTTTAGTGGTTACAGTGATATGGCTATCGGGCTATGTAAAATGATTGGAATTCGTTTACCCGAAAACTTTAACAATCCTTATTTATCATCAAGTATAACTGAGTTTTGGCGAAGATGGCACATAACACTTGGTACTTGGATGAAAAACTACCTATATATTCCGCTAGGAGGAAATAAAGTAGAATCTAATTTTAAACTTTACAGAAATTTATTTATTGTGTTTTTATTATCAGGCTTATGGCATGGCGCAAGTTGGAACTTTATTATATGGGGCGCTTTTCACGGTTTGTTTTTAGTGATGGAACGTTTATTTTTATTAAAAATATATGCTAAGATTGGTAAAGTAATTTCAACAATTATTACTTTTTTAATAGTAGTTGTTGGTTGGGTTTATTTTAGAATAGAAGATTTATCAAAAGCTAACCATGTTGTAAAAACTATGTTCAGCTTTAATTTTACAGATGGGAAATTTGCCTTGCATAACGATTTTTATTTCTCATTAAGCTTAGCAGTTTTCTTTTCGTTTTTTGCTTTTATACCATTTACCAAAAACATACAAACCAAAGTATACGGCGAAAATCACACAGCAGTTTCAAATGTTTTGCTAGTTAGTACAAGCATCCTTTTATTTTATATATCGTTAAGTTATATAGCGGCTTTAGATTTTAACCCATTTATTTATTTTAGATTTTAAGAAATGGCTAAAACGAAATCCTATAATTTATTTGTGCTTGTTGCTTTTGCTGCACTTGCATTTCCTATGATTGCGGGCTGGATGAAAAAAGACAACAAGCCTAACTTAACTGGTATTGTTATTAATAATGTAAACCCAGATACTCTATTAAAGCAAGATAAAGGTATGTGGTTTAGTGGGGAATATCAAACCTTAAAAGACGATTATAATAACGATCATTGGTCTTTTAAAGAAAAGTTTGTGCGCTTAAACAATCAATTTTACTACAAAGCCTTTAACCAAATTCGCGTAAATTCTTTTGTATTAGGTAAAGATAATTATGTATACAGCGAAGGTTATATTTTTTCGGCCTTTGGTGATGATTATGTAGGAGAACAAAAAATTATAACCAAACTCCAAAAAGCTAAAGTTGTTCAAGATTCTTTAAAACGAAAAGGAATAGATTTATTATTGGTTTTTGCCCCAGGTAAAGGCGAATATTGTATAGAACAAATTGAAGACAAATATAAACACGCACTAAAAACAACAAATTATCAAACCTATATTACTAATTCAGAAAAATTAGGTTTAAATGTGTTAGACTTAAAAGCCTATTTTCAAAAACTAAAACCCACAACTCCCTATCCGTTGTTTCCAAAATTTGGGCATCATTGGAGTTATTATGGCGAATGTTTAGCAGTGGATACGATTATTGGCACTATCGAAAAATTGCACCATTGCGATATGCCAGATATTGTTTGGAAAAAAATTGATGTAGTTGATACTTCCCGAAGCCGCGATGCCGATGTATTAAAAAGTATGAACTTATATAAAAATCCGGAACAAAACATGAAACTGGCTTACCCAGAAATAATGTTTGAACAGGATACATTAAAAAATAAAACGCGTGTATTAACCATTTCTGATAGTTATTGGTACGGCCCAGTTTATATGGGTGTTGGGCAAAATTGTTTTGCAGGCGGACAGTTTTGGTATTACTACAATAAAATAATACCAAACCCAAGCGCTACCGAAAAAGTTGAAGTATGGCAGTTAGACTTAAAACAAAATATAGAAAGTAACCAAGTAATTATGTTGCTATACTCCGATGGTAATTTGCCAAGCTTTGCCAATACATTTATTGAAGATGCTTATGAATTATATACAAACCCAACCGCCTACTATGCAAAAGTAGCTAGAACAAAAAATATTAAACAGTTTGAAAAACAAATCAGAGAAAAACCGCTACTCTTAAAAAAGTCCACAAAAAAATCTCAAGACTTACAAATTCCTCTGGACTCTGCTATTAAATTAGACGCTATGAAATTAGCTGGAGTTAAATGAAAATAGTTCAATGATAAAATCTGAAAATGAGTGAAAAGGTCGTTCTATTGAGTAGTTTTTATAGAAGATAAAAAAATATTAAATATATTTGACTAAACATTATGACCTACGATAGTTACTGGGATAAAAACAATAAATAAATACTTATGAAAAAAATACTACTTACATCTTCTCTTCTTACAATTATTACTTTAGCAGTAGTTTCAACAATGACTAATACCAATGCCAGTTCATCCTTACCAAATGATGGCAACGCCGGTGCTCCTGCTGATAATGGCGGACAAACATGCACATCATGTCATGGAGGAGCTGCAGCAACTCAAACTACAGGAATCATAAGTTCTAATATTCCTGGCTCTGGATATATTGGTGGCACTACATATAGTGTTTCTGTAACTATGTCGGGTGCTGCTGCTTATGGCTTTGAAATGACTTCTCAAACAGCTACATCAAATGTTGGTTTAGGGACTTGGATTGCAGGTACGGGATCTAGTGTTTCAAACAAGTATATTAAACAATCAGCAAAAAAAACTGGCGCCACTGCTGTTTGGACTTTCTCATGGACTGCGCCTACTACAGCAACTACCGTTACATTTTATGGTGCGTTTAATTATGCTAATAATAACGGTACTTCATCGGGTGATATTATTAAAAAATCTTCTGTTACCTTTTTGGCAAATACTACAAACATAAATGAAACTAACAAAGTGTCTTTGTTATCTGTATTCCCAAATCCTACAACAGATGTTTTACATATTTCATCAGAAGAATTATTTAAAGAAGGTCAAATCTATTCAATAGATGGAAAACTAACTAAAACAATTTCAGAACAAGAATTAGTTTCAAAATCTATACTAGTTTCAAATCTTAATAATGGCACATATTTTATACATATGGTTAGCAACGGTAAAACCCTTGTTGCAAAATTTATAAAAAATGATTAGTTGTGTTTAGTAAAAAAAGGCAGTGTTTCTTTCAATGCCTTTCTTCTATAAAATAATTTACTAAAACACTTTAGCTGCAAAACATTTAAAATGCTAATTGATATACTTGCAGTTAAAAATTGCTTTTAGCTTTTTAATTGATCTTCAGAAACGATTAAGCAAAATTTTATTTTAGCAAGCGGAAACCCTCTTGTCAATCAAGTATACTTTAAAAGCATAATACAAGTCAGATTAAAAAAAATCATCGTATGATTCGGATTTATTTAGAAAGGAAAAAATAGATAAAAAATCCATTTTCCATAATCATTTATTTTTTGTACTTTGTGATTACTTAAAATCAACACATGAAAAAACATCTACTTCTGTTTATTTGCTTAATAAGTTTATTCTATAATCACAAAGCTCAAACCTACTCTAGCCTAAATATTAATTTATTAGCGCATATTAATCCAGAAACTGATAATACAGGAAGTGATGGTAGAAAATATTCCGGTTGTTGGGGCTGGTTTCAAGCTACAAAAAATAAAGAGTATGCCATTGTGGGAACTAGCAGTAAAACCTATTTTGTAGATGTTACAGTACCCACAAATCCTATTATTGTTGATTCAGTAAAAGCAAGACGTGCTGGCTGCACTTGGCGCGAAGTTAAAACGTATCAAAACTATTGTTACATCGTTAGCGATGATTCACCTCCTAATAGTTTTCAAATTGTAGATATGCAATATTTACCCGATTCTGTTCATGTAGTTCATAATGGCACAACTTATTTTGAGCGCAGCCATACTATTTTTGTGGATCATGATAGGTTATATTGTGGCGCTCCAAAGGATGTGACTACTGGCTACCAGTCTCCTATGCGCGTTTATAGTTTAGCAAACCCCGAAAACCCAGTTTTACTGAGGCGTTTAGAAGACGATATTAGTTTATCGCAAATAGATTATGTGCATGATATGTTTGTACGCAACGATACCATTTATGCCTCTACAGGTTGGAAAGGTTTTCAAGTACTCAAGTTTAATACAGCCACAAATACTTTTTCATTAATACAAACATTTGCTGGATATCCATTTAGCGGTTACAATCACAGCTCGTGGCAAACCGATGATAGAAAAACTATGGTATTTGCGGATGAGGTTTCTGCAGGTTTACCAGCTAAAGTTATTGATGTTACCAATTTAAATAACATAACTTTAGTGGATACCATTCGTTCAAATTTGGGTGCCACTGCTCACAACCCTTATATTGTTGGTAATAGATGGTGTTGGATGAGTACTTATGTAGATGGAATCTATTTATATGATATTTCTAATCCTGCTAATACAACTATTCATGGGTATTTTGATACTTATCCTCAACATGGAGTAAACGATAACCAATATAGCCCAGCATATAGAGGTAATTGGGGAGCATACCCTTATTTGCCAAGTAAAATTATAATTGCTTGCGATATGCAAAACGGTATTTTTATATTAGAAGGTGATAATACTTATAAAAATTCTGTTGAGCCCTCAGTTGGTTTAAAAGAAACTGAAATAGCAAGTTCTTTATTTTCAGTATATCCAAATCCTGCAAAAAACGAATTGAATTTTTTAATCGCTAATCAACAAAATAAAATTATTGAGTGCACTATTTCCGATGTGCTTGGCAAAACAATAAAAGCAGAAATTATAAATTGTAATCAGCCTTTTTATAAAACAAGCATAAACACCAATCAATTAATAGATGGTTGTTATTTCATCACATTAAAAGGAAATCAAATTAACGAAACAAAAAAAGTTCTTATTCAAAAATAATTATGTTCAGTAAAAATTCAATCATTGGTGTAGTAGGTTCGGGTGCCATGGGAAGTGGTATTGCACAGGTAGCTGCCACTGCTGGTCATCAAACTATTGTTTACGATACAAATACGGCTGCATTAGAAAAAGCAAAAACTAATTTAACCAACTCTTTAACTAAATTAGTTGAAAAACAAAAAATCACCGATGAGAAAGCTAAAGAGATTTTAAATTTAACCTCCTACTCAAATTCAATAAAAGATTTTAATGGCTGTGATTTAATTATTGAAGCCATTGTTGAAAATGGCGATATAAAACAATCCGTATTTAAAGAGTTAGAAAGTATTACTTCTGCAACATGTGTTTTAGCTTCAAACACATCTTCATTGTCAATCACATCAATTGCATCTGCTTGTAAAAATCCTGAAAAAGTTATTGGCATTCATTTTTTCAATCCCGCAACCTTAATGCCTTTGGTAGAAATTATTCCGGGTGTTGCCACTGATTTAATAATTGCAAACCACTGCCTGGCTTTAATTAATAGCTGGGGAAAAGTAACTGTTATGGCAAAAGACACTCCTGGCTTTATTGTAAACCGTGTAGCTCGACCATTTTATAGCGAAGCTTTGCGTATTTATGATGAACAAATTGCAGACATGGCAACTATTGATTGGGCTATGCGCGAAATTGGAGGATTTAAAATGGGTCCGTTTGAATTAATGGATTTAATTGGACATGATGTAAACTATGTGGTTACCGAAACGGTTTGGAAACAATTTTACTACGACCCACGTTTTAAACCATCATTAACCCAAAAACGTTTACTGGAAGCAAAGTTTTTAGGAAAAAAATCTGGAAGAGGATTTTATGATTACAGAGAAGGCGCAACAATTATTGAAACAAACAAAGACGAAGTTTTAGGCCAATATATCGTTAATAGAATACTTTGCATGCTAATTAACGAGGCCTGCGATACTAGTTACTTAGGAATCGCGTCAGCTTCAGACATTGATTTAGCAATGACAAAAGGTGTTAATTACCCCAAAGGACTTTTAAAATGGGCTGACGAAATTGGATTATCTGTTATATTAAATACATTAAATAATCTTTATGAAGAATATCAGGAAGATAGATACAGAGCTTGTATTTTATTAAAAAAGATGGTAAAAGAAGAAAAAAGCTTTTATTAAATTTTGAATTTACTCAATCAATAAGTACAACTGTTTGGAAACTATATTTATTATCATTAAATTTGAATATTAAAAAAACACGTAATAATGAAAAAACTCATTTTATCCGCATTTTCCATCCTAATATTAGGAAGTATTGTTTTTATGTCGTGTAAATCAAAAAATGATAGCGATGCTATAGCTCCAACCTATAAGGATGAAGCTTCTGGTGGTACTGGTGCAAATCCAAATATTACCAATGTAACAACTACTGGTTCAATTGTAATATCACCTACTCAACAAAGTTCCATATTATCAGGAATTGGAACAATTGGCGTTTGGTCAAATATTAATTGTTCTACACCTGCACCGTTATGTTTAACTACCACAAATGTAAGTTTAGGATCAAGTATTACTATATGTTTTTCAATTGCACCTACTACAGGTACATACCAATTTGTAAATAGTGCTTCATTATTAGGGCCAGGTAAAGCTTTTATGACTATTACTAATCCTCCAAACCAAGATCTTGGAAGTGTTTGGTATTCTGAAGCGGGCAGTTTAACGGTTTCAACTACTAGTGGTATCAAAGCAACATTTTCAAACATAGCATGTAAAAAATCATCGTCGTCTTTTTATGCAGTAACGGCTTCTGGTGAGGTTGGTTGTTTATAATTTTTAAGAATAGTAATTTTATGGCTCCGCAAATTGTGGAGCCATTTTTATTTTACGAAAACTCTACATCACATACTCGCTCGTTTAAAAGCATCTTATACTTTAGATATAAGAGCATTAGGATTAATGCGTATTGGTATAGGATTAATTTTATTAACCGATTTATACATTCGGTCCTTATCTATAATTGCATTTTTTACTGATGAAGGTACTTTACCAATTAGCATTTTAAAACACTATAATTGGAGTCCAACCTATTTTTCGTTTCACACATTAAGTGGCGATTTATGGTGGCAGACAATTCTATTTATACTTAATGCACTTTGTGTTTTTTTATTAATTATAGGTTATAGAACGCGCTTATTTACATTTATATGCTGGGTATTACTTACTTCCCTTCAAACCAGAAACCCATTTATATTACAGGGTGGCGACGATTTACTTCGCATCCTATTATTTTGGGCCATTTTTTTACCATGGGGAGAACGCTATTCTATTCAAAAAATATCTAATTACACAACCAACTATTTATCATGGGCTAATATTGGATATTTATTATTAACCTGCTCAGTATTCTTTTTTTCAGCATTATTAAAAACATCTCCCGAATGGCATTCAGAAGGCACAGCTTTATATTATGCCTTAAGTCTTGACCAAATAAGATTGCCGGGTGGAACATTCATTTATCAATTTCCTATCTTACTAAAAGGTTTAACCTATCTCGTGTATTATATCGAATTGTTAGCTCCCTTATTTATGGTGCTACCTTTTGTTTCATCTAAAATAAGAACGATTGGCATAATAAGTATTATAGCACTCTTTATTGGAATTGCCTTTACTTTATATGTAGGCTTATTTTACATTATAGGTATTGTTTCTGTTATTGGTTTATTACCATCCAATGTGATGGATTGGTTTGAATCTCATTTTTATAAAAACAAAACTATTTTTAAAGAAACAGAAATACAAAAACAAAAATTACCTTTTATTGTAAATATAATTTTCACGTTAAAAAACTATATCATCATTTTCATCATTTGCTTTTGTTTATTAATAAATTTAGGCAACATCAAACAATTTCCTTATGTCTTAGAGCCTACTATTGCGACCTATGGAAAAGTATTACGATTAGAACAAAATTGGGGAATGTTTTCACCATTCATACTAAAAGATGACGGTTGGTTTGTTTATAGTGGCTACCATAAAACTAAAGGAAAATACATTGATATAAAAAACAAAAAAGACTCAGTATCCTTTACAAAACCAACACCAGTTGTTAATGAATTTGAAAGTGACAGATGGCGGAAATTTCAAGAAAACTATACCTTTAATAACAATAATTATATGCGACCATTTTATTGTAAATATTTAATAAACACATGGAATAAAAAGCATCCAAAAGACTCAATTTCTGACTTAACCATTTTTTTTATGAAAGAAACTAGTCTGCCGGATTACAAAACTAAACCACTTGTAAAATTAGCAGTATGTAATTGCCAGGATAAATAGTAAAATGGAAATAAAAACAGTTTTAAAATATATTAATTACAGATTAACATCTTATACAGAACACGATCTTCACTCTCCGTTTTTGTATAATTTTTATATGGAGTTGATTAAAAACGAACATCCGTTTGGTGATTTTGAAGAACTTAATGCGTTAAGAACACAATTAGAATCCGATAATACTACTGTTACAATTACCGATTTTGGAGCAGGATCAAAAAAGCTTAACACAAATACTCGTCAAATAAAACACATTGCAAAACATGGCATAGCTCAAAAAAAGCAAGCCGAATTTTTATACCGCTTACTAAATAAGTTTAAGCCTTTAACAGTTGTAGAATTAGGAACTTCTGTTGGTTTAACAAGTTTATATTTATCAAAAGCTTTACCAAAATCAAGCATTTATACCATTGAGGGATGCCCTAATTTATTTAAATTTTCAAACGAATTATTTAAAAAAGAACAGATTACAAATATCACTTCCGTTAACGGAAATTTTAATCTAGAATTCCCTAAACTACTTTATAAAATAGATACTCTTGATTTTTTATACATCGATGGTAATCATGCATATGAACCAACGATGAACTATTTTAAATTAGCATTAGCGAAAAAAAACACTCATTCCATTTTTGTATTTGATGATATATACTGGAGTGAAGGCATGCAAAGAGCATGGAAAGAAATTTGTGCTAACAAAGAAGTTACGCTCAGTGTAGATTTATTTTATTTTGGAATCGTATTTTTTAAAACAGAAAATAAAAATAAGGAACATTATGTATTAAAGTTTTAATTACACTTTAATAATTTCTCAAAATATAATTATTCAAATACAGTGTTCTAAACGTTTGATTAGCTGAAGCATTTATTATCAGTGTTTATAGTTTCTCTGTCTTTTAACTTAAGTGGAGACAATTCATTATTCAACGTTACATCTAAAGGTTTCAGAGTTGCAACAATTAATAAATTCCGATAATTTTCATCTTCGCTAAAGGTGCAAATTTTAATTTGAAAACCAGCTTGTTTTAAAGTGGCTAATAAACACTTTGTTCCTAAGCCTATGTTACCAGATAAATAACCATGAGTGTTAATTAAAACAACCGCATTTGTATCAAGCATCGTTTTTAATTTAGATAAACTTTCTTTTGTAATAACATGCGATGGTTGCTCTTCGGCTTTAAACACATCAAATAATATCACATTATATTTATCCTTAGAATTATTAATAAAGTATCGGGCATCTGCACTAACAGTTTTCACCGAATTATTTAAATAAAAAAAACGTTTCGCCATCTCTATAATTCGAGAATCAAACTCAACAGCAGTTACATTATAGTGATGATTTACAAACATATTAGCTACAACTCCGCCGCCCAAACCTAATACCAAAGCTTTTCCTTTGGGAAAGTACAATAAGTTTTTTTCAACCAAACGTACATATTCAGATACTGATTGACGTGAATCTAATTGCATCTCAGTTTGAATAGTTGTATTAATTAATAATTTTCTAATAATAACAGAATTATTACCATACGATGGCTCATCTCTGATTTCTAATTTTCCTAAAATCCCTTCTGATTGATAAACTGTAAATCGATTATTTTTAGATTTAACGAATCCAAACAATGCTATAGAAATAACAAAAAGTAAAATAAAACCTGCGAGATTACTTTTTTTATTAAACACTAAAAATAAAGAAACCAATGCTAATGCTAAAGCAAAGCTGATTAAACTAAAACGAACTCCTAAATTTGGAATTAAATAAAAACCACATAAAAAGGTTGCAATAATACCGCCTACTGTAGAAATAGCATAAACTTTTCCGCTATTTTCTCCGCTTTTATTTACTTCGCTTGTTAAAATAGAAATGATTAAAGGAGACGTGGCTCCCATACATAACATTGTGGGGAATAATAAAAACAAGACACTAATTATAACTGCAGGAATTAATGAAAAAGTAGAAGCTAAAATTAAAAACAAAGTTGTTAAAAATGGCATCACACATAAAGCACAAACAGCTAATATTAAAACATATAATAAATTAGTTTCTTTATTATCTCCCTTACTTAATTTTCCTCCAATAAAATAACCACTAGCCAAACCACCTAATGTAATGGCCATTACAGAGCTCCATACATATAAACTACTCCCAAAAAATGGAGCTAATAATTTAGCACCGCAAATTTCAGCTGCCATAACAGAAGCCCCTTCAATAAATGAAATTGTGTATAATTTATTTTTGTTTAGCATTAAAAATTAAGCTGAAAAATAAATTAAATGTACATGTTTGTGTCATCTTCCGAACTCGTTCCGTAACCTAAACGTTTTCCAGTTCTTAAATTAATACTACTTACTTTTTCCTGAATTTCATTTACTGATACTTCTCTAATATGCTCAATAGGAGGTGTAAACAAGTCGAAGGTTATAGCCGAGATAATTAATTCATTTATGATTTCTTTTAATTCTTCTTTATTAATTGCTTCATTTGAAAAAGAAGAATATTTTATACCAATAGCACCTCTAGCTTCAATAAAAAATCGCATTTCCCTATTAATAAAAATTCTGCAAACCAAATAGCCTAAATCATTTAATCGATTAAATTTGAATGAATCTGCTAAAAAATTGTAAACGTTAATAATACCGCAATATGAATTATATTCATTTTGTTTTACATAACCGGTTTTATACATGGCATGCGATTTATCAAACTCAAACACATTGGTATGCATAAAAAATTCCAACATATCACCTGCTACTTTTAATTGAGTTGAATAAGTAGTTTTTTCTAAAGTTGACACAACAATACGCTTATCTATTTCTTGCGTTTCTTTATTTAAATCACTAGCAATTTCTTCAACTGTATTTTTTAGCATTTCAAAAGCAGCAATCGTGTTTCTAAACACATCTTGTTTCATTACTGATTTTTCTTTTAACAACTTTAGAATTTGATTCTTTTGATTTTGTAGCGCCTCACTCATTTTTACTTAAATAAAATTTGAATTATAAATGTAACCAATAAAAGCCTAATTTAAAAGCACAGTGCTTTACTTCACTGCTTCATATAAAGTTTTATGAATTTTACCTCTTATGCCAAGTTTAGCCAATTTGTTTTCATCTGCACTTGGGTAAACTCTATTAGATAAAAAAACAAAAATTAGTCCATTTGCGGGATCTGCCCAAGCAAAAGTGCCCGTAAAACCGCTATGCCCAAAACTTTGTAAACTACATTCTTTAGTAACTGGACTCTCTTTTTTATCATCAAATTCAGGTTTATCAAAACATAATCCTCTTCTGTTATCCAAAAAATGTGTGCTTGTATATTGTTTAATAATAGAGCTATCCAATAAATCTTGTCCTGCGTATTTGCCATCATTTAAAAGCATTTGCATTATTAAAGCTACATCATTGGCATTTCCAAACAAACCAGCATGCCCTCCTACTCCGCCCATCAAAGCAGCTCCCTGATCATGAACATATCCTCGTACCAATTGCTTTCTAAATTTCAAGTCATTTTCAGTTGGCGCAATTTGTTCTGGCGTATAAACAGAAAGTGGTTGATACATTAATCCCAAATTCAAGGGTTTATAAAATTGATTTTGAACATACTTATTTAAGGGAGCTTCAGCTAAACGTTCAATTAATATTTTAGAAAAATAATAACCAATGTCGCTATAAACATATTTGCAAGTTTCTTCCATCTTACAACTCATTATTTGATTATAAATAGAA
>JBILOV010000181.1:0-4936 GCA_044374335.1 Bacteroidia bacterium
CCCATAGCCTCTTTATTGGGATAACCTTTTATGTAATTATCATACGTTTTTTGCCAACCATAGGTAATTCCTTTGCTACCAATAAATTTTAAACTGTCGCTGTTCCAATAATATTTCATAAAACCTCTAATATCAGCATTATTCCAAGCCAATTCCTGAGCTCTCATATTGTATTTAACGTCATTAATTTGATTAATTTTCTTTTGAGAAAATAATAAAGAAACATTTAAAATTAGAATCAATAATACTATTTTACACATTGTTCGTCAATAAAGTTCTGTTAATAAATTTGATTAATTACTACAATTATAACTAAAAAATATAGTAAATTTGTTAAACGTTCTTTAACAAACTTATTAAGAAAAGCTGAGGGATACGCCCAATGATGCTTTACCAACCCTTAGAAAATAAGAAGTCGGAAGTTTGAAGTGAGATATAAAATTCTTACTTCTTAAATCTTATTTCTTAAATTTTAAAGAAGGTGGGAATTCGTCCTAATTAAATTAGGGAAAATAAGTCGGAAACAATTAGTAATATAAAAATACGCATACACACTAATCCCTTCTGACTATAAAACAGAAGGGATTTTTTATTTATAAAAAAATGAATACAATTAGACAAGAGTTAGAAAAAAGAGTATTGGTTATTGATGGTGCTATGGGCAGCATGATTCAACAATATAAATTAGAAGAAAAAGATTTTAGAGGAAAACGTTTCGCAGATTGGCATAAAGACTTGCAAGGCAATAATGATTTATTGTCTATAACCATGCCTCATATTATTAGAACAATTCATAAAGAATATTTAAAAGCAGGTGCTGATATTATTGAAACCAACACATTTAGCGCTACAACAATTGCAATGGCTGATTACGACATGCAAAGTTTGGCTTATGAATTAAATTATGAATCGGCCAAAGTTGCCAAAGAAGCCATAAAAGAATTTTATTTAGAATTTCCTGAATTTGCAGATATTCCAAAATTTGTGGCTGGAGCATTAGGGCCAACCAATCGTACATTATCATTATCACCAAATGTTAATGATCCAGGTTTTAGAGCAGTTACTTTTGATGAATTAGTTATAGCTTACACCGAACAAGTAAAAGGATTAATAGATGGTGGCGCCGATTTATTATTAGTAGAAACTATTTTTGATACCTTAAATGCAAAAGCAGCTTTATTTGCAATTCAAAATTATTGCGAATCAATAGATCTTAAAATGCCCGTGATGGTTTCTGGTACTATTACTGACGCAAGTGGCAGAACGTTATCAGGACAAACAACCGAAGCCTTTTTAAATTCAGTTTCCCATGTTGATTTATTAAGCGTTGGTTTAAATTGCGCATTAGGTGCGAAAGATATGCGTCCGTATTTAGAGGAACTTTCTAACAAAGCACCATTTTATGTAAGTGCATATCCAAATGCAGGTTTACCAAATCAGTTTGGTGAATACGACCAAGATGCTCATGAAATGGGTCATCAAATAGAAGATTTTTTAAAAGCAGGATTTTTAAATATTGTTGGTGGATGCTGTGGAACAACTCCTACCCATATTAAACGCATTGCTGAAATAGCCAAAGATGCAAAACCTCGCAAAAAACCTCAACCTGATACGTTAATGCATTTAAGTGGTTTAGAACCTTACACTCTAACACCTGAAAGTAATTTTTTAAATGTAGGTGAGCGAACAAATGTAACTGGCTCTAAAAAATTTTTACGATTAATTAAAGAAGGAAATTTTGAAGAAGCTTTATCTATAGCTAAAGACCAGGTTGATGGCGGCGCTCAAGTCATTGATGTAAACATGGATGAAGGTATGTTGGATAGCGAGCAAGCCATGACAACATTCTTAAATTTAATTGCATCAGAACCCGATATTTCTCGTGTTCCAATTATGATTGACTCTAGTAAATGGAGCGTGATTGAAGCTGGATTGAAATGCGTTCAAGGAAAAGCAATTGTAAATTCAATTTCTTTAAAAGAAGGCGAAGAAAAATTTATTGAGCAAGCTTTAAAGATAAAACAATATGGCGCTGCTGTTATCGTCATGGCGTTTGATGAAGTTGGACAAGCAGATACATTGGAACGCAGAAAAGAAATTTGTAAACGTGCTTATGATGTCTTAGTAGATAAAGTTCATTTCCCTGCACAAGATATTATTTTCGATCCAAACATTTTTCCTGTTGCAACAGGTATGGAAGAGCATCGCTTAAACGCATTAGACTTTTTCAACTCTACCAAATGGATTAAAGAAAATTTGCCGTACGCTAAAGTAAGCGGTGGCGTAAGTAATGTTTCTTTCTCTTTCAGAGGAAATGATCATGTGCGTGAAGCTATCCACTCTGCCTTTTTATTCCATGCAATTAAAAACGGAATGGATATGGGAATTGTAAACCCTGCTCAATTAGTAGTGTATGACGACATTGATAAAACATTGTTAGAATTAGTTGAAGATGTTTTATTAAACAGAAGAGATGACGCAACAGAACGATTAGTTGATCATGCTGAATCTTTGAAAGGCATTACCAAAGAGAAAACAGAAAAAGATGAAGCTTGGAGAAAAGGAACAGTTGAAGAGCGTTTAAGTTATGCCTTAGTAAAAGGTTTGGTAGAACATATTGATGCAGATACTGAAGAAGCTCGCTTAAAATTAGGAAGGCCATTACATGTAATTGAAGGTCCTTTAATGGATGGTATGAACGTGGTTGGAGATTTATTTGGAAGTGGGAAAATGTTTTTACCACAAGTTGTAAAAAGCGCTCGGGTGATGAAAAAAGCCGTAGCTTACTTAGAACCGTATTTATTAAAAGAAAAAGAAGATAATGCTAAAGCTGGCATTGTTGGCGATGGTAGAAACAACGCTGGTAAAATTTTAATGGCAACTGTAAAGGGCGACGTACACGATATTGGAAAAAATATTGTAGGCGTTGTCTTGGCTTGTAATAATTATGAAATCATCGACTTAGGTGTGATGGTTTCTTGTGATAAAATTTTAGAAGAAGCAAAAAAACACAACGTTGACATTATTGGTTTAAGTGGTTTGATCACGCCATCATTAGATGAAATGGTTCATGTAGCTAAAGAAATGGAACGTTTAAATTTTAAACTACCATTAATGATCGGCGGCGCAACAACTTCTAAAGTGCATACTGCCGTAAAAATTGCACAAAATTATTCTGGTCCAGTGATTCATGTCAATGATGCTAGTAAATCAGTTCCAGTTGCAAGTAGTTTAATTTCAAACGAATTACGTGATGCTTTTATGTCAGACATCAATAAAGACTACGAACGTGTGCGCGAACAAAATAAAAATGCTCAATCACAAAATAAATTTATTTCATTAGCCGAAGCTCGTGAGAATAAATTCCCAATTGATTGGAATAAAACAGAAATTATAAAACCAACCTTTACTGGAACCAAAGTATTTGATAATTATGATTTAAAAGAAATTGCTGAATACATAGATTGGACGCCATTCTTTATTTCATGGGAAATGAAGGGGTCTTATCCTAAAATTTTAAAAGATCCTACCCGTGGTGCCGAAGCCACTAAATTATTTAATGATGCACAAGCCATGTTAAATAAAATCATTTCTGAGAAATGGTTACAAGCAAATGCTGTCATTGGTATTTATCCCGCCAACACAGTAAATCATGATGACACTGAAGTGTATGATGAAAAAGGAAATGTAATCGCCACATTCCATTCATTACGTCAACAAAGCAAAAAACCTGCTGGACAATACAATGTAGCTTTATCCGATTTTATTGCACCAAAAGTAGTCACGTCGAGCGGAGTCGAGAAGCAAGATTACATTGGTTCATTTGCACTAACCACTGGAATTGGCATAGATGCGCACGTTGCTAAGTTCGAAAAAGATCATGATGATTATAGTGCAATAATGTTGAAAGCCTTGGCAGATAGATTAGCAGAAGCGTTCGCAGAATTAATGCATAAAAAAGTGCGAAGAGAATTTTGGGGATATGCCCAAAATGAAACTTTATTAAATGAAGAATTAATTAAGGAAGAATACGCTGGTATTAGGCCAGCGCCAGGTTATCCGGCTCAACCGGATCATACAGAAAAAAATACCATATGGAAATTATTGGATGTGGAAAAAAACACTGGTATTATTTTAACAGAGAGTTTAGCAATGGTTCCAACTGCTGCTGTTAGTGGCTTATATTTTTCTCATCCTCAATCACATTATTTTGGAATTGGTAAATTAACTAAAGAACAAGTAGAAGATTATGCTAAACGAAAAAATATGAAATTAGAAATTGTGGAACGTTGGTTAGGAAGTGTTTTAGCTTATTAAGAATATGACAGTAGAAACTTTAGTTAGAGAACTCAATTTACTTCCACACCCTGAAGGTGGTTATTATAAAGAAACCTATCGTTCGGCAGAAAAAATTGCTCAATCCTATTTATCACCTGATTTTAATGGTGATAGAAATATGGCAACAGGCATTTATTTTTTAATTGAAAAAGGAAATTTTTCGGCACTGCATAAAATTAAGAGTGATGAAACATGGCATTTTTATTATGGCGATGCTTTAGAAGTGATTGAAATTGATGCAGCTGGAAATTTAACTATGACTAAAATTGGTTCTACTATTTTAAAAGGTGAAACTTTTCAATATACCGTAAAAGCTAATACTTGGTTTGGGTCAAGAGTTGGGGGAAACGGAATTTTTTCTTTAGTTGGATGCACTGTTTATCCTGGTTTTGATTTTAATGATTTTGAATTAGCAAACAGACAAGAACTAATACGATTATTCCCACAACATGAAAATTTAATTATACAACTAACACGAAAATAATTTGATTGATATAATTTTTTCAACTTAACTATATTAACATCAACTATATTTAATATTTTACTATTTTTATAAAAAAATGATTATGTATATGCTTAAACTAAAGCTCATAGTGCT
>JBILOV010000010.1:0-20753 GCA_044374335.1 Bacteroidia bacterium
AACTTAACCTTAACATTACAAAAAAACGTACCTATTCAGATACTAAATTTATATTTAAATCTCCTGAATTTACTTGAAAGTCTTTTAGATTAAGCGTTTTAGAAGAATAACCTACTTGAGAAAATTCCAATGTTAAATTTTCATCATTAGTAACTTCTAAATAGATAAAAAAACGACCATCTAAATCTGAATACACTGTTTTTTGACAATTAGCACACGCAATTTTTACACCTGCTAAATATTCATTATTATTTGTATCGATAATTTTTCCGCTTAAAATCATTGTTTTTGAAGTAGTTAACTTTGGAGTCTCGCTAGCAAAGCCTAATACACAAACAAAAAAACTAAAAATTATAATTAGGATAATTTCTTTTTTCATGTAGTAAAATAACCACATTTAGTTTAATTTAAGTTAAGACAAATGTTACTAGAATGTTAAGATTACAAATGCAAGAATTAATATCTATATTTAATTACGAATTAAAAAAATGAAAACAGCAATCATTATAGGAACAACTGGTTTAACAGGTTCAGCACTATTAAAGCAATTATTAAAGGACGATGATTTTAATCGCGTGATTTCTTTTTCAAGAAAACAAATAGGATTAACAGATCCTAAACTTGTTCAACATAGTATTGATTTTAACCAAATCTCTAATTATAAAGAATTAATAAAAGGTGACGTGGTTTTTTGTTGCATGGGAACAACTATTAAAACTGCGGGTTCAAAAGAAGCGTTTAAAAAAGTAGATTTTATTTTTCCTACAGAGTTTGCGAAAATAGCCAAACAAAATGGTGTTAAAGAATTTTATTTACAAAGTTCATTAGGGGCAGATATAAATTCTAATAATTTTTATTTAAAAACAAAAGGAGAAGTTGAACAAATATTGCAACAATTAAATTTTAATTCTTTTGCAACCTTCAAACCATCTATGCTTTTAGGCAAACGTTCTGAATTTAGATTCGGAGAACTTATAGGAAAAGTAGTAATGCAGTTGCTATCATTTTTATTTATAGGAAAACTTAAAAGATACAAAGCAATACATGTCAATCAAGTAGCTAATGCAATGATTAAACAATCAAAATTAAATAAACCAGGAAATACTGTTATTGAAAACGAGGAAATGATATATTAATGAACACTACTACTAATACTTTCGCGCTTCATAGGATTAACCGATAAAACAGGAATGTTACTAGTTTCAACTACTTTTAATGAAAGATCTCCAACAAACATTTCACCGATACTTAAATCTTTTTTATTCATTTGAATAATGATATCACAGTCGTTATTATTGGCATAATTTACAATGGCTTCGGCTACATTGTTTGAAGCGATAGACTTATTAGTGCAATTTACACCACGATCTTTAATGAATTTTTTTACCTGATTTAAATAGGGCAATAACTCATTTTCATATTTTTCATCGCTTGGACTAAATACCGAAATGATTTTTATAGTTGCATTGTAATATTTAGCAAACTGAACAGCTGTGCCAACTTTTTCGCGACTCTCGGCACTTAAATCAATATGAATTAGAATATTTCTACAATTATTTCTATTATCCACAGAACGAATTGTAATAATTGGACAAGGTGCTTGTTTGATAAATTTACCAACATTAGTAACACCCATAAAACTTCTAAATCTAACCTGTGTATCTAATCCAATTACAATCAATGCGCACTCAAGTTCTTCGGCAGTCTTATCAATTAATTCATAGATATCACCTTTTATATTCAAAAATTCAGCTTTTAAGCCTGACTCTTTAGTTATTTTATCCACCATTTCTTCTAAATCTTTTTGATGATCCACGTTGCTGTTTGGAGACGCGTGCATTAAAATGATTTTTGATTTAGTAAATTTGGCTAAATTATAAGATTGTTCAATTGCAATTAACGATTGTTTTGAAAAATCGATAGGAATTAGAATGGAGCTGTTTTCTTTAATTAGCATAAGAGTTAATTTTAAAAGATAAATAAAAACCAATTAATGTCAATTTCGAACAAATAGTTAATTCTTCTTTTAAATAAAAAGAGAAAGACGTTAACTATAACAAATATATAAATTAATTACTAAATATCTCAATTAAATAATTTGGGACAACACCAAGTGCAATTGTAAACAGCGAAGTTAATACCAATAACAACAAATGAGACGTTTCCATAATCACTTCTTCATGTGATTCTTCTGGTTTAAAATACATAGCAATTATGACTTTAAAATAATAATATACTCCAACTGCGGAAGTTAAAATGGCAACCATAATTAACCACTTAAAAGATGTTCCTATTAAAACCGAAAACACAAAATACTTCGCAAAAAAACCAGCTGTAATTGGAATCCCAGCTAACGAGAGCATAGCAATAACCATACAAACTGCCAAAAATGGATGGCGTTTTCCCAGACCATTAAATGCCTCAATATTTGAACTATTTTTTGCTTTGGATACATTATATAAAACTGTAAATGCAGCAATTGACCCAATTGAATAAGCTAAAGAATAATATAAAATAGCATTAATACTTGCCCAACCTCTGTTATTAGCTAAAATAGCCATTAACATAAATGCAGCGTGACTAATACTTGAATAAGCCAACATACGCTTTACGCTTTGTTGAGTTGCTGCCGTGATATTAGACACAACTAATGATAAAGCAATAACTATAGCTAATACCATACTCCACGTTTCGCTTACGCCACCAAACACTACTAAAAATAAATGCATGAATGCGGCAAAAGCAGCCGTTTTAACAATGGTACTCATTAAAGCTGTAACAACAGTTGGCGAACCTTCATAAACATCAGGA
This sequence comes from Bacteroidia bacterium, assembly GCA_044374335.1. Lineage (GTDB taxonomy): Bacteria > Bacteroidota > Bacteroidia > B-17B0 > Aurantibacillaceae > UBA4416. The sequence goes on from JBILOV010000010.1 coordinate 2,812, forward strand.
GCCCAAAAATGAAATGGAGCAGCACTTACTTTAAATAACATCGCAACTAATATCATTAATACACCAGCATAAAAGAATGCTGGTAAATCACCATTGGCATGAGAAATGAATGAGCGTATAGCCATTAAATCGAAACTGCCAGTTGCGCCATAAATTAAAGCGATACCAAACAATAAAAATCCAGAAGCAAAAGAACCCATGATTAAATATTTAAATCCTGCTTCGTTAGAGGCTAAATCTCGTTTACGACTTGCCGCCAAAACATACATAGGAATAGATAAAATTTCAATCCCTAAAAATAAGGTAGTCATATTACTAAACGACGTTAACATTAATGCACCAACTAAGGCAAATAATACTAATGCAAAATGGTCGGTTACGTGATCATCCTCAAAATAATCGTTGGCCAAAATAAACCAAAAGAAAGCCGTTACTAAAATTACACCACTAAATGCTAATGCAACGTTATCAAAACGAATCATGTTGCTAAACATGGGAATACTAAAATTACTATTCCACTCCATGAAGTTGGTTACATAGGCAGCTAAAATTCCAATTAATACTAATGGATACAATAGTTTTTTGAATTTGAAAATTTCCGCCAACATGGCTAAAACTCCTAATCCGCTAATTATAAAAAGACCTTTCATACTTTTGTTAAAGATTAAAGATTAAAGATTAAAGATTTGCTATAATTTAAAACAAGCCTGTTTTCTGAAATCGATTATTGTTTTTATTATTTTATATACGTTAAAATTGCTTTTGTTCCTTCTTCTGCTAAATCATTTAAAGGTTTTGGATACACACCAAATGCTACAATAGCAAAACAAATAATATATAACACCCATTTATCTGTACTCGCTAATGAACCAAATGCAACCGCAGAATCTTTTCGTTCTCCCAACATAATAGCCTGATAGCTGCGTAACATATAAACTGCTCCAAGAATAACCGTTAAGCCAGCAAAAGCAGCAATCCATGGCCCGTATTGATAAACGCCATTAATTAATAAAAACTCACCAACGAAACCATTAGTTAAAGGCAATGCAACAGAACCTAACATGATAATTAAAAATAGAACAGAAAAATTTCCATTCATGCTTCTAATACCGCCTAATTTATCCATCTCGCGAGTGCCTGTATGACGCATTAAAATATCAGCAATTAAAAATAAACCTACTACATTAACACCATGAGCTAACATTTGCATTACTGCTCCTTGTATACCTTGTTGATTACAAGATAAAATCCCTGCAGCTATTAAGCCAACGTGAGCAATAGATGAATAAGCAATTAAACGTTTGTAATCTTTTTGAACGATTGCTATACATGACGCATAAAAAATACCAAACACCGATAAACCAATTGCTGCACCACCCCACTCTGCTAAAGCTAAAGGAGTGATTGGTAACAACCATTTAATTAAACCAAAAGTTCCCATCTTTAACATAATACCTGAAAGCAACATAGTACCTTGTGTAGGAGCGTTTACATAAGTATCAGGCTGCCATGTGTGTAGAGGAAAAATTGGCATTTTGATTCCGAAGGCTAAAAAGATACTCCAAAATACAAATGATTGCTGATTTAAATTTAAAGATTTTCCTGCTTCGTATAAATCTGTTACTGCCCAGGATTTTATTCCAGTATCAAAGCCTGTATGATTGTATAAATAAATTAAACCAACCAACATAAATAATGACCCAAATAATGTGTAAACAAAAAACTTGAAAGTAATACGTCCACGATTTTCTCCACCCCATAATAAACAAATGAAGTAAATAGGTATTAAAGCTAATTCCCAAAACACATAAAACAAGAAGCCATCGTTAGCAGTAAATACGCCAACTAATGCCATTTGCATTAATAAAATTAATCCATAAAACGAATTTGGTTTTTCGTAAGATGTATTAAAAGATGATAAAATAATTAACGGTATTAAAAAAGTAGTTAGTAATACCATCAACATAGATAGCGCATCAATACTAACAGCAAAGTGAATACCTAAGGATTCAACCCAAGGACAATTTAATGCCAGGTTTGCACTATCAGGATTGTGTTTATATTGAAATAATACAACTAATGATAAAATAAATTCTACAACAGATAAACCCAAAGCAACTGTTCTACTCGTATTTCCTTTTGTGAAAAACACTAATAAACTTGCGATAAGAGGTACAATGATTAATAATCCAACTAACATATTTTATTTACAATTTAATTATTTACAATTTTAAAAATTTAGCTACTTCTTACTATTTATTTATTTTTATGGTCGAGGGGTTACTTCTTCAAATTCTTCTCTTTCGTGCCTTTCTTTTGGAGTTTCTCTTACACATTTATACAACATCAATATTAACGCTACGGGTATAATTATTAATAACCATAGTCCAGTATTATCTTCATCTTTTTTCATATTTTACTAGAAACCTTTTATTTAATGAATGTGAAAAATAAAATGGCAATAATTCCTAAAACCATTCCAAAAATATAAAATCCAATATGGCCCGTTTGTACTTTACGAATTAATGTACTCACTCCGGTTACTGCGCTTCCAACACCATTTACAATTCCATCCACTACTTGTAAATCCAAAAACTTATAGAATACCTCAGAAAGAATATCTAACGGTTTAGTGATTACCATTTCATATAATTCATCTACATAATATTTATTGTAGATTAATTTTTTGATACCTTTTAAGTTTTGATCATCTGCTTCAGGCAATATTTGATTTTTAATATAAATCATATATGCAAACATAATAGTTGCAACGGCAGCACAAACAGCAATTCCCATTAACATCCATTCTTTAGTATGATTTAATACGCTTGGGTTTTTATGAGCAATTATTGAATCTAAATGATGATGCATCCAGTTTGTAGTGCCCCAAAACTCAGGTAATCCTAAAGCGCCGCCAACAACTGCTAATACTGCTAATACAATTAAAGGAATTGTCATTGACTTTGGAGATTCATGTAAATGATGTTCTTGCTCGTGCGTTCCTCTGAACTTGCGATAAAACGTTAAGTACAATAAACGGAACATATAAAATGCTGTTAACATAGAAGCAACCATTCCAAAAAACCATAAGGTTGGACTGTGCTCATACGTATGTGCTAGGATTTCATCTTTTGAAAAGAAACCTGAGAATGGAGGAATCCCACTAATAGCAATTGTTCCAATTAACATCGTTATAAAAGTAATAGGCAACGCTTTTTTAAGTCCGCCCATTTTACGCATATCTTGTTCGCCACCCATAGCATGAATAACTGAGCCGGCTCCTAAGAATAATAATGCTTTAAAAAATGCGTGAGTTGTAACATGAAATACTGAGGAGCTATAAGCGCCAACTCCTAAACCTAAAAACATTAACCCTAATTGAGATACTGTAGAGTAAGCCAATACTTTTTTAATATCGTTTTGAAACAAGCCAATAGTTGCAGCAAATAATGCCGTTGCCACACCTACTACAGCAACAATTTCAGATGCAGATTCAGACATTGAATAAAACACATTTGAACGAACAATCATATAAATACCAGCCGTTACCATTGTAGCCGCGTGTATTAGAGCAGATACAGGAGTTGGGCCCGCCATTGCATCAGGTAACCAAGTATATAAAGGTAACTGAGCAGATTTACCCATGGCGCCAATAAATAATAATAAAGCTATAGCAGTAATAGTTGCTTCATTACCGTTTGATGCCGAGGCAAAAACTTCTCCGTATGTAATACTACCAAATGTTACAAATATTAAAATGATTCCCATTAAAAAACCTAAATCACCAATACGATTCATAATAAATGCTTTTTTAGCGGCATTATTATAGGCAGTGTTTTTAAACCAGAATCCAATTAATAAGTAAGAACATAAACCTACACCTTCCCAACCGACAAACATAATTAAGTAGTTATTACCTAACACCAATAATAACATGAAGAAGATAAATAAATTTAAGTAGGTGAAGAATCTTGAAAACCCTTCATCATCATGCATATATCCTATCGAATAAATATGGATTAAAAAACCAATACCTGTAATAATTAATAAAAACCAAGACGACAATGGATCCACTAAAAACTCAAATGGAATTTTTAACGTGTCAGAATTTATCCATGAGAATAAAGGAACAACATGAGAAGTCATTTCATTATGTTCTTCTAAATCAATAAATATTAACACAGAAACAATGAACGATGCTAACACGGCTAAACTGGCGATGGTGCCAGATAATCCTTTGCTAATTTTTTTTCCAAAAAAACCGTTTATAATAAACCCTAATAAAGGAAATAACGGAATGAGTGCTACTAATTTAATCATATACTTAGTTCTTTAATCTGCTTAATAAATCAATATCAATACTTTTGAAATTACGATACACCATCGATAAAATAGCTAAGCCTACTGCAACCTCAGCCGCAGCAACCGCCATAATAAAGAATACAAACACTTGTCCGTTTGCATCGTTATGTAAGGTTGAAAAAGCAACCAACATTAAATTAACCGCATTAAGCATTAACTCAATACACATAAAAATAATAATCGCATTTCTGCGCGCCATTACACCAACTACGCCAATGATAAAAAGCACAGCGCTTAGCATGATGTAAAAATTAATAGGAATTCCGTTTAACATAGTATTTAAGATTTAAGAATATAGATTTAAGAAGTTTTGATTTAATTTAAGGGTTAGTGCTTTTTATATTATTACGTGCTGTTTTTAATGATGATGCGAAAATAGCTGTTAGTTCATTACTTTCATTTAAAAGTTGCTTAAGTTTTTTTGGATCTTTAGTTTCACTAGTTTCTTCAATAATTTCAAACCAAAATTGTGATTCATCCGACTCTTCTAATACTATATTTAATTTAGAAATAAATTCAGCACTTGAACGACCTCTTAATGCTGCACGATAATTAGCAGCAACAGAAGTAGAAGATTTAATTATTTGGTAAGAAATAACATCATTAGCCTTTGATTTTGGCAATTCGTTTATAAATCGAATTGTATCAATTGCAAATTGTTTTGTTCTTATTTTTAAATCTACTTTTTCCACTTATCTATTTCTTAAATCTAAAATCTTACCTCACATTTATGTTTGTATCACGTTTCCCAATCATAATAGCTCCAACTAAAGCAGCTAATAATAAGATAGATGCAATTTCGAAAGGGAATAAAAATTCACTGAATAATACTTTTCCTAAATTTTTAACTAATCCAATTTGAGAAGATCCACCTTGAACTATTTGCAACTGCTCGGCTCCTTTTAATGCACCAACCATCACAAATAATAACATACCGCCAATTAAACCGGCAATAGCTCTTGTAACAACATGCTTACGAGGTTCTTCGTCGGCATTTAAATTCATTAACATGATAATGTATAAAAACAAAACCATAATTGCTCCTGCATAAACTACTATTTGTACAATTGCTAAAAATTGAGCATTTAATAAAAGATAATGACCTGAAATACAGAAAAAGGTCATGATTAAATATAAAGCAGAGTTTACCGGGCTACGCGTAAAAACCATCATTAATGCAAACATAATTGCCATTAATGATAATGTTCCAAAAAGCCATTGTGTGATTGTGTATCCTAACATATTTTTATTTAAGATTTAAGATTTTTTGATTTAAAATTTAATCTAAGTCGCAAATCTGATTTATTTTTTTATTATGATTAATTCTAAAATCTTATTTCTAAGTTCTAACTTTTAGTGTTTTCCTTTATTTAATTTGTTGGCATCAAATAATTCGTTGTGTTTTAATCCAGGAATTTTTTTGAAATCTAAAACCGCTTGTGTTTGACGTTTAGTAACATCAATACGTTTGTCAACCTTTTCAACTAATTTATCTTTTCCGTAAATAAAATCTTTACGTTCAAATTGTGCATCTACTAATCTGTCTGTTAAAAAGATGGCTTCTTTTGGACAAGCTTCTTCGCATAATCCGCAGAAAATACAACGCAACATATCAATTTCATAAGTTGCTGCATATTTTTCTTCGCGATATAAATTCTCTTCTCCTTTTTTACGCTCACCGCTAGTCATTGTAATTGCTTCTGCAGGACAAGCCACTGCACACATTCCGCAAGAAGTGCAACGTTCTGCTCCGTTTTCATCACGTTTTAAAACATGTTGACCACGATAAACAGGCGCAATTGGCCTCTTTTGTTCAGGGTACATGATAGTAGGTGATTTTTTAAACAAGTGACTTGCTGTAATAATCATCCCTTTTGCAATAGCAGGCAAATAAATTCTTTCTGCAAACGTTTGCACTTTATTTGATACGACTACTTTTCTGTTTGTTAATTGCATTTCTATTTTTTTAAAAATGAATATTTCCTCTAAAAAATTCAACTAATACGGTTAACGCTAAATTAAATAACGATAAGGGTAATAACGTTTTCCAACCTAAGTTCATTAATTGATCATAACGGAAGCGTGGCAAGGTCCAACGAATCCACATAAATAAACAAATGAAACCAAATATTTTTGCTAATAAAACGCCAAATCCAATTAATGAAATCATGACTGATCCTTCTGCTAATCCTAATGCAGCATAAACCTCCTGAGCAAACGGAAAATTATATCCTCCAAAATAAAGAGTAGCTAACACGGCTGACGAAATAAACATATTGATATACTCAGCAAATAAAAATAACCCTAATTTCATAGATGAATATTCGGTATGGTAACCACCAACTAATTCAGTTTCACACTCAGGTAAATCAAATGGTGCACGGTTAGTTTCTGCTAAAGCACAAATAAAGAAAATTAAAAAGCCTAAGGGTTGCCAAACAATATTGGCGAAGCCTGCATCTTGTCCGTTAACAATATCTTTTAAACTTAATGAACCACCAGAAGAAATAATTAACGCTATTAATGCAATGCCCATTGGAATTTCATAACTGATCATTTGTGATGATGCACGAACTGCACCTAATAAAGCAAATTTATTATTAGAAGCCCAGCCTCCAATCATAATGCCATAAACGCCAATAGAGGCAACTCCCAATAAATAAATAACGCCAATGTTAATATCTGTAATTTGCAAATCATAAACTTGTCCACCAATTGTAACTGGTTTAGCCCAAGGCACAACGGAACTTGTAACAACAGCGGTCACCATAAATAAACATGGTCCTAAAATAAATAATGAACGATTAGAAACATTTGGTATGATCTCTTCTTTCATGAACATTTTAACACCATCTGCTACTGGCTGCAATAAACCGCCCCATCCAGCTCTGCTTGGTCCTTTTCTGTCTTGCAAAAAAGCGGCAAATTTTCTTTCCCATAACGTAGCGTATGCTTCTGATGCTAATAAGAGAACGAATACTCCTACGCACATAATTGCTTTGTATATTATAAATCCTGTCATATAATTTTATTTCAATTCTTATTCTATTTGTTCTCGACTTAGCTCGAACTGACAATAAAGTCAACCTGATCTGAGTTTAAGTGTTACTAAGGTCTTTTATCAATTGGCATAAAACCAAGTGCTTTTTGTTGTTTCATTACTTGCACTTTCAATTCATTTAAATGGTTGTAATGATTTTGTGAAATAACAGAGTGACGGTTAACTTGAGTTGGTCCTTCAATTTTCCAATCAGACACTTTTTTCTTTTCAAAACGACACGTGTTGCAAATAAACTCTTCTGCTTCTCCCCACTGATCTTTACGAGCTGTAACACGTAACACTTCTTCGCCTTTCATCCATAAACGCACTTTACCAGAACATTTTTTACAATCACAACTTGCATCAACTGGCTTAGTAAACCAAACACGAGATTTAAATCGGAACGTTTTATCTGTTAACGCACCAACCGGACAAACATCAATAACGTTACCGGACATTTCATTTTCAATAACATTTTCAATGTAAGTAGAAATCTCAGCAGCATCGCCACGGTGCATTACACCATGAACGCGATTATCCGTTAATTGCTCGGCTACTTTTACACAACGAAAACACATAATACAACGATTCATTTGTAACTGCACATATTTACCAATATCAATACGCTCAAATTCTCTACGAGGGAATTCGTAACGTGTTGTAGCAGCGCCATGTTCGTATCCTAAATCTTGTAAAGAACATTCTCCAGCTTGGTCACAAACAGGACAATCTAAAGGATGATTCATTAATAAAAATTCAACCACACCTTTACGGGCTTCTAATACATCTTTGTTAATCGTATTTTCTACAACCATTCCGTCCATTACTTCTGTACGGCAACTTGCTACCGGCTTAGGCATTGGTGTAGGATTAGCTGTACTACCTTGTGTTACTTTTACAATACAAGTACGGCAATAACCACCACTAGTTTTTAGTGAAGAATAATAGCACATGGTTGGAGGAGCAACCTCAGCGCCTATCATTCGTGCTGCTTGAAGAATTGTGGTACCCTTTGGCACGTCAATTTCTATTCCATCTATCGTTACTTTCATTAAGCTCTAATTTTATTTAATCTATCGTAATGAGAAATGTCTACAAATTTTTTCTTTTGTGCAATTTCAATAAATTCATGTTTGAAGTGCCGAATTGCTGCCGCTACTGGCCATGCAGCCGCTTCGCCTAACGGGCAAATTGTTTTCCCTTCAATTTTACTTTGAATGTCCCACAATAAATCAACATCACTTTCATTAGCTGTTCCATCTAAAAATTTCTTCAATATTTTTTCCATCCAACCTGTTCCTTCGCGGCAAGGCGAACATTGTCCGCAAGACTCATGGTGATAAAAACGAGAAAAGGTAAATAAATTTTTAACGATGCTAGTGTCTTCGTCCATGGCAATAAAACCACCTGAACCTAACATAGTTCCAGTTAAGAAACCACCATCAGATAAACTTTCGTAAGTCATTAAACGAGGTTCACCCTTAGCCGTTTTTAAAATTAATTCAGTTGGTAAAATTGGAACTGATGAGCCACCTGCTACAACTGCTTTTAATTTTTTTCCATTACGGATACCTCCGCAATACTCGTCACTATAAATAAAATCTTCAACCGTAATTCCTAATTCAATTTCATAAACACCTGGTTTATTAATATGACCTGATGCTGAAATTAATTTTGTACCAGTAGATTTTCCCACACCAATTTTAGCGTATTCTTCTCCACCCATATTTACAATAGGAACCACAGCGGCAATCGTCTCAACGTTATTAACTACCGTTGGACAACCCCATAAACCTGCAACTGCTGGAAATGGTGGTTTAATACGTGGGTTACCACGTTTACCTTCTAATGATTCTAATAAAGCAGTTTCTTCTCCACAGATATAAGCACCGCCACCAACTTGTACGTAGCAATCGTGAGAGAAATCAGTCCCTAAAATATTTTTTCCTAACCAACCTGCAGCATACGCTTCAGCAATAGCAGCCTCTACAATACGCGCTACATAAAAATATTCGCCACGGATATAGATGTAAGATGTTTTTGCCCCTAATGCAAAAGAAGCGGTAATCATTCCTTCAATTAAAGCATGAGGAATTTTTTCCATTAAGTAACGGTCTTTGAATGTACCTGGCTCAGACTCATCTGCATTACAAACTAAGTAACGAGGAACACCTTCTGGTTTAGCCAAAAAACTCCATTTCATTCCTGTAGGGAAACCCGCTCCACCACGCCCACGTAGTCCTGATTTTTTTACTTCATCCGTTACTTGATCTGGTTGCATTGTTTTTAATGCTTTCTCTACAGAAGCATAACCACCGTGTGCACGATATACTTCAAGCGTATTAATGCCTGGTACTTTATCGTTGTGTATTAATAATTTTCTTCCCATTTATAAATATTATTTATAATTTTTTTCCTTTAAAACTACAATTTGTCCCACCACCTATACCACCGGAGGTTTGTTGACTGTAAATCAAACTATCATTTCTTTCAAATATTTGTCCTTTATACAATTGACAAAACCCATTTGAATCAAATTCAACATCTGAACAATACGTTATAGAAGTGTGATTATGATTATCATCAGAACCACCGGTCACGTCAACTGAATAAGTATAAGTTGGTCCAATTGTATAAGTACCCATACTCCAATAAACTTCTGACCAAACTCCTACAAATTTTCCATTATATTTTTCATTATACTTTGTATGTGAAATACTTTCCGATGAAATCATATTTGTATCTTTTTTACATCCAAAAAAAATAATCATGAAAATAAATATGAAAAATGTAATTTGTTTCACTTCTTTTTTATAACGTGTTTTTATAATCTAAATCTGTATAACTTCTTAATCTTCCTTCGTTTTTATATGTTTCTAAAATAGCATCTACTTTTTCGTAAGTTAAATTTTCGTGGTAGCTCGCTCCGCATTGTAACATCGGTGCTGTTCCACAAGAACCTAAGCACTCTGCTACCTTTAAGGTAAACATGCCATCTTTCGTAGTTTCTCCTACTTTAATGTTTAATTTTTTCTCAATGTACTTTACAATGTCTTCCGCTCCGTTTAACCAACAAGAACTTGTTTGACAAACTTCTAACACACATTTACCAACTGGTTTTAAATTATACATTGTATAAAATGAAGCCACTTCAAACACTTCTACTGGTCTGATTTTTAAAACAGACGCTACATAATCCATTGTTTCGGGGCTTAACCAACCTCCAAATTCAGCTTGCGCAATATGCAAAACTGGTAATAAAGCAGACTTAATCTTTGCTTCAGGATAATGCGAAATAATTGTTTGCACTGTCTTCATCGCCTCTTCGCTGAAAACTGTTTCTGCGCGCTTAGCGTTATCAAATTTTTGTGCTCCGTGAACTTGTGAACTCATTCTTTTAGTTATTTATATTTTGTTCTCGACTTCGCTCGAACTGACATTTTAATTCTTAATTCTGACTTCTAATTCATTAAGCGTCTAATTCTCCTGCAATTACATTCATACTACTCATTGTTAAAATTGCATCTGATAACATAATACCTTTTACCATTTCTGGATATGCTTGATAATAAATAAAACATGGCCTGCGAAAATGTAGGCGGAATGGCGTTCTACCACCATCACTAATTAAGTAAAATCCTAATTCACCGTTACCACCTTCAACACAATGATAAACTTCTCCTTTAGGAATATCTGTTTCACCCATCACAATTTTAAAGTGATAAATTAACGCTTCCATATTATTATATACTTGCTCCTTTGGAGGTAAAAAGAAATCCGGTAAGTCAGCGTGCATAGCACCTTCCGGCATTTTTTTAATAGCTTGCTCAATGATGCTTAATGATTGCCACATTTCGTGCTGGCGAACCATAAAACGATCGTAAGTATCGCCTTGTGTCCCAACTGGAACGGTAAAAGTAAAATCTTCGTAAGAACTGTATGGATTCATGACACGAACATCATAATCAACACCTGCTGCACGTAAATTTGGTCCAACAAAACTATAACTCAATGCCATTTCTGCAGAAATTGGTCCGCAGTTTATGGTACGATCCATAAAAATTTTATTACGCTCTAATAAATTCGCAAACTCTTGTAATCCTTTTGGATATTCTTTTAAAAAGGTATCAATTAAATCCCAAGCTTTTTTACTCCACTCTTGATCAAAACCTCCAATACGACCTATATTTGTAGTTAAACGAGCGCCGCAAATTTCTTCAAATATTTCATAAATTTTTTCTCTCCATTGAAAGATGTATAAGAAACCTGTCATAGCACCAGTATCAACGCCAATAACAGAATTACAAATAATATGATCTGCAATACGCGATAACTCCATGATAATAACACGGTGATATTCTGCACGCTTAGGAATTTTTGCACCTAACAATTTTTCTACTGTCATATACCAACCCATGTTATTGATTGGTGATGAACAATAGTTTAAACGATCGGTAATAGGAGTAATTTGCGCGTATGGTCTGCGTTCTGCTAATTTTTCAAATGCACGATGAATGTATCCAATTGTTGGAGTAGCTTCGTGAATAATCTCACCATCCATTTTCAAAACGTTTTGAAAAATACCGTGTGTTGCAGGATGTGTAGGACCCAGGTTAAGAGTAGAATATTCTTTCTCTTCAATAACTTCCTGATTAATGGAATATGTTGTTTCTTTTTTACTCATTTTTCAATTAGTTTTTGGTTGGTTGTTTTTGGTTATTGGATATTTCAAATCTCAAAAAACTAAAAACAAATAACTGATATTATCTTCCAAACATTTCATCTTTTTTATCCGTTCTAGATTGATCTTCGAGAGGATACTCTTTTCTTAATGGAAAAATATCCATTTCATCAACATTTAAAATACGTTTTAAATTTGGGTGACCTTTAAATCTTACACCAAAAAAATCATAGGTTTCGCGCTCCATCCAATTTGCTGCTGGCCATAAATCAGTTGCAGTAGCTATTTCTGGTTTATTGATGTCGAAAAATGTTTTTAGACGAATACGGTAATTTTTTGGCATGTTATGTAAATGATAAATTACCCCCAACTGTTTTTCATCAGCTGTTTGCATACCACATAAATCCGTTAAAAAATGAAAATTTAACTCTTCATCGTCTTTTAAAAATTTTAATACATCGTGTATTCTATCTTTTTGTATAGTAAAAACAGGATAATCATAAAGAAGCTCCGCGGATTCAATATCTCCGTGAAAATGTTCTTTTAGTTTTTCGTTTACTTTATTTAATAATTCCATTTTTTAGATTAAAGATTAAAGATTAAAGATTAAAGATTTCTCTCATTTCTAAAATCTATGTTCTAACTTCTTAATTTATTCTATTCCGTATGAGTTTAACATTTTCTTGTACTCTTCTGATTCTCTTCTTCTGAAAGATTCATTTTGAGCCATTTCCTGAATTTTTAAAACACCTTCTAAAATTTGTTCTGGACGGGGCGGACAGCCCGGCACGTAAACATCAACAGGAATAATTTTATCAATGCCTTGTAATACAGAGTAAGTATCAAAAATACCACCAGTACTTGCGCAAGCTCCAACTGATAAAACCCAACGCGGTTCGGCCATTTGCTCGTATACCTGACGTAATGTTGGCCCCATTTTTTTAGCAATAGTTCCCATTACCATCAACATATCCGCCTGACGAGGAGAAAAACTCAAACGTTCAGAACCAAAACGACCTAGGTCGTAATGAGAAGCCATCGTAGCCATAAACTCAATACCGCAACATGAGGTTGCAAACGGTAAAGGCCACAACGAATTTTTACGGGCTAATCCTACTGCATCTTCTAATTTTGTTGCAAAAAAACCAGGTCCTTCAAGTCCTTCAGGACTTTTAGCGATTTCCAATTTTGTGCGTTTTATAATTTCTTTTGCCATTTTAAAAAGATTTAAACGTTAGATTTTATTCTTCCCACTTTAATGCTTTCTTAGAAAGCATGTAGTAAAATCCAACTAATAATAATACAATGAATGTGAATACTTCTATTACACCTAACATTCCTAATTCCTTAAAGTTTACTGCCCAAGGATACATAAATATTACCTCTATGTCGAAAAGCACAAATAAAATAGCCACTAAGAAGTACTTAATGGCAAAAGGCAAACGTGCATTTCCTTCCGATTCGACACCGCATTCAAATGATTCTAACTTAATTTTTGTTTTGCGTTTTGGTCCTAACCAATGTGATGCAAGCATTGTAGTTACAACAAATCCCAATGCTACAATAAACATTAATACAATTGGTAAATAATCTAAAGGTGATGAAACTGTGTTCATATATAACGTTTTATTATTGATTGTAAGATTAACTATTTTTAAGGAAATCATCAAATATTAAATCTAATTTTTTAAAGGTTAGAATGTTTAAAAAAATAACTAAAAAAGCCGCTATAAATAGCGGCCCTTTCAATTAAAATGATGGCTTTTATTCTTTTATAAATTTAAACGTAGAGTTAAATTGATTAATGTTAAGTTTTATTTCATAAACACCAGCTGATAAGTCAGATATAGAAATTGACTCTTTATTGTTAAGCAACAATTCACCACTCTTTATTAACTCACCTTTGACAGAGTAAATGGAAAAATTGACTTTTTTATTGTCTTTTTCTTTACCATTAATAAACAATATATCCTTAGCAGGATTTGGAGAAATAGAAATACTACTTATAGTTGCGCTATTTTCAAGCCCTGTAATAGTTACTTGTTTTGGAGATGAGGATGATTGACAACCTATTGAAGAAGTAACCCATACAGAATAAAAACCACTTTGCGTTACAGTGTAAGATTGTGATGTTTCTCCAACAATTGGCGAGCCATTTAAATACCATTGATTACCAGAAGAAGCGCTAGATGTTAGCACCAATCCACTTTGTGTAATGGTGGGCGTAATAACAGATCCAACATTAACTGTAATTGTATTTGTAGTATTACAAGCACCTACAGAGCCTGTGCAAGTATACACTGATGTAACACTCGGAGTAACAGAAGTATTAGCACCAGTAGACCCACTAGACCAAACATAGGTACTTGCGCCATTTGCCGAAAGATTAGAAGGTTGACCATTACAAGCTGCAGTTGCACTTAATGAAATTGTAGGCGCTGCGAGTACAGCAATAGTATTAGTGTATGCAGCACTTGCACCATTAACATTTGTAGCAATTAATGAAACAGTATACACACCTATGGCTGTAAAAGTCATTGTTGGATTTTTAACGGATGAATTTGCCGGGATTGCACCTGTTAAAGTCCAACTCCAAGTGGTTGGTGAACCAGAAGATTGATCATTTAATACAAACGGTGTATTTATGCAAGCAGAAGAGAAAGCTGATGAAAAGTTAGCATTTGGAACAGCTGTAGGATCAGAAAATAAATCTGACTGCCATATTCCTCTTCCATAGGTTGCCGCTCTTAATTTATTAGTTGGATAAAATATTTCTAAATCATTTACTATCACATTAGGCAATCCAGTCATAAAAGGTGTCCATGAATTCATACTACCGTCTCTGTAATAAACTCCTACATCTGTTCCTACATAAATAGCATCATTAGAGTTATTTACATATATAATACAATTTGCCGGGAGATTTGGTAATCCTGAAGAAATATTAGTCCAAGTTGAACCACCATTAGTTGATGAGTAAACTTTATCGGCAGAAGAATAACCTGAAAAAGTTACAAATACATTATTTGCATCTGTATTATCAACTGCAATTCTTGTTATTTGTGCTGTACCTGATGGTAAGCCAGTAGTGATGGATGTCCAAGATACGCCCCCATTTACTGTTTTAAAAATGTTATTGCTAGTTGCAGCATATAATACCAATGAATTTGAAGGAGCTGCCGCTAATGATAAAATATCTCCACTACTATTTATAGTTCCCATTTGAGTCCATAACGTGCCTTTATTGGTGGTTCTATACACTTGCTGATAGCCACAATAATAAGTATTTGCAACATGTGGTGATTGAATAATTGGTGAAACCCAAGCGCCAGTTCCTATTAAACCATTTGTAATATTTGACCAACTTGCTCCTCCATTATTGGTAAGGTTAAAATCCCCTTCTACATAGCTTTCTACCATTACATTATTATTTGTTCTATCCACAAAGCAATCCATTCCATCTCCGCCGTATACTTCTGTCCATGTTGTTCCGTTTAATAAATTTGTTCCGTTATCCTGATGACCAGAAAGTACATAGTTTGCAGTAGTTGTTGATTGCCCTATTCTATAAGATTGAGCAATATTCATTTGACCATTAATAGTTGTCCAAGTAGCTCCGCTATTAGTTGTTCTTGCAATACCTCCATCTGTTCCTAAATAACAGGTAGTGCCATTTATATATTCTACTGCATGCAAATCGGCATGAACATAAGGTGCGCCACCACCATACCAGTGTGTATTTAAATTCCAAGTTACACCTCCATCTAGAGATTTCCAAGTATTTACTCCTCCACAAATAATTTCATTTTTGTTTGTTGGCGAAACTCCGCAAGCAATATCGTACCAACCTTGACCTCCTGAATCTGAACCAGAAGGATCCCAACCAAAAATATTTGGAGAAGTAGACATTGTTGTAAAGTTTGTTCCTGAATTTGTTGATCTAAATAATGCCCCAAAAGAATTATCAGATGCGCTTGATAAAATGTAAATATAATTTGGATCAGCAGGAGTAACTGAAATACACATTCTAACACCGGCTGTTGAAATTCCACTATTTACTAGCGTAAATGATGCGGGTGTTGCACCTCCAGTTAAAGATCTGTAAAAGCTACCAGATGTTACAGCATATACTGTGCTGGTATCTCCTGGCTTATATTCCATATCTTTAAAATTACCTGATTTTAATAATGACCAATTTGTTCCACTATTATTAGAACGGAACAACCCTTGCGAAGTGGCGGCAAATAAAACGTTTGGTGTTATAGGATTAATCAACAATCTACCTATTCTGCGAGATGTAGAAACTGCCCAATTTAGACCTGTTGTATTCCAAGTTAGTCCACCGTCTAATGATTTTAAAACACCTGTTGAGTAAGTATCCCCTGCATCAATATCTCCTGTTGCTAAATACATAATATTTGTATTTAGGGGATTAATTGCTAAATCAGAACAACCTAAAACAGATAAATTATTTGTGTTAGTTTGCCAAGTTGATCCTGCATTAGTTGATACCCATAAACCACCTGCACCTGTACCAACAAAAATAGTATTGGTATTACCCGGCATAAATCTAATAAAAGTTAATCGTCCTGCATCGCCACCTATTGGCGAACCAAAAGGTCCCATGGCTGTCCAATTTCCTGTGCTAGAAGTTGCAGTAGTTGCATTTATTTTTTGAGCCAACAGAGGATTCTGTGCTAAGTATTTTTCAAACTCTTCAAATGCTTTTGCACGCGATCCTAATTTTAAATTTCCTGTTGGATAAACTCTAGGTTCAGTGAACCATTCCCATCTCCTGAAGGCCTTATAACCTTTACCTCTTTCATAAGTTTTATTTTGCCAATAATTATGAAACTCTTGTTGAATTGAGTAAAAGTTTTCTGTTGTGTCGTGCATTTTATTAACCCAACTTTGAGCATGTGCAGCAACATTCATTAGAAAAAATAAGAACAGTGATATTTTAGTAATTTTTGTCATGTGAGTTTTTTTTCAACGACTAAACTAAATCATTAAAAATTAATAAGCAATCAAAATATAATATAATTCCGCTACTGATAGCAGTTTTAACACACCTCTATTTTGTAGAAACGTTGTAGTAAAAGTTTTGTTTAACAAAAAAGTCGCTCTAATTGAGCGACTTTAAAGACTTTATTTCTTTTTAGCTGGCAACTGTTGACGTTGCTTAGCCATCTCTTCAAGTTTTGCTTGAAATCCTGATTTTTTTTCGGGTTTCTTCATATTGGCTAAAAGGGTCTCCCTAATTTTTCCATCATCAATCATCTTTTTCATGATCCACGTTTGTAAAAATGTAATCACGTTTGCTAAAAAATAATACCAACTTAAACCTGCCGCATAACTATTCATTACGGCAACAAAAATAACTGGCATTAAATACATCATATATTTCATACCTGGCATTTGTGTTTGTTGTGGTTGAAGCATAGCTTGATTCATCCATGTATATATAATTGTTGAAACAAACATTAATATTGCAAATAAACTGACGTGATCGCCATAACCCCAAACTTCAAATCCAAAATTATAAATTGAGTCATAGGTGGATAAATCATCAGTCCATAAAAATCCTTTTTGTCTTAACTCAATTGCAGCCGGAAAAAATCCAAATAAAGCAATTAATATAGGAAATTGCAAAAGCATTGGTAAACAGCCAGAAAGAGGATTAGCGCCAGCACGTCTATACAACGCCATGGTTTCTTGCTGCTTTTTTAAAGGATCATCATTCTTTTCAAACTTGGTATTTATTTCATCAATCTCTGGTTTTAAAACACGCATTTTTGAACTACTCATGTATGTTTTGTAAGCAATTGGAAATAATAATGTTTTTAAAATTAAGGTTAA
>JBILOV010000011.1:0-20745 GCA_044374335.1 Bacteroidia bacterium
CGCACACCATCCCAGGTAGTGACTTTATCTTTTTTAAATTGATCCCAGCTATATTTAAATGGTTCGGATTTTATTAGCCAATAGTTCATGTAATAAATTAATTAGTTCTCTTGAAAATTACTTAATTATATAGATAAACACAAAATAAATTGATAACATTTTGGTCAATAAATTAATAGAAAATAAGTTTGAATTGTTATAGTATTTATTAGATTTGTTATGCATTTTAAAAACCGCTAAATGGCACATTTATCAGATAGAATAAATCTTATTTCAGAATCACAAACTATAGCTATGGCTCGTAAAAGTCGCGAGTTAAAGGCACAAGGTGTAGATATTATTAGCTTGAGTTTAGGCGAACCAGATTTTGCAACACCGGATATTATTAAAGAAGCAGCCATAAAAGCTATTAATAATAATTTTACCTATTACACCCATGTGAGTGGTTATGTTGAGTTACGTGAGGCTATTGCGAATAAGTTTAAACGGGATAATAATTTAGATTACACTGCTGATGATATTGTTGTTTCAACAGGTGCAAAACAAAGTATTGCAAATGCAGTGTTATGTTTAATTAATCCTGGAGATGAGGTTATTATTCCTGCACCTTTTTGGGTAAGTTATTTAGAGATTTTAAAATTAGCTGGGGGTGTGCCAATCATAATTGATACAACTATTGAAAATGATTTTAAAATTACTGCTGAAGAATTAAAAGCACACATCACGCCAAAAACACGTATGATGATGTTTAGTACTCCCTGTAATCCAACAGGTTCTGTTTATAGTAAACAAGAATTAAGAGCTATAGCAGATGTTGTAAAGCAATATGATGAATTATATATCATGAGCGATGAAATTTATGAACACATTAATTTTGTTGGCGGACATGAAAGTATGGCTCAGTTTCCGGACATAAAAGATAGGGTAATTACCATTAATGGTGTTTCAAAAGGATTTGCCATGACGGGTTGGAGAGGTGGAATTATGGCAGCTCCAAAATGGATTGCTCAGGCTTGTGATAAAATGCAAGGTCAATTTACATCCGGTACGTGTAGTATTACTCAAAAAGCAATGCATGCAGCTATGGATTTACCATCAGATAGCACGCATTATATGCGCGATGAATTTAAAAAACGAAGAGATTTAGTGTTAACATTAATGAAGGAAATTTCAGGATTTAAAACTAACGTTCCGGATGGTGCGTTTTATGTTTATCCTGAAGTATCTTCCTTATTTGGAAAAAAATATAATGAATACACAATTAATAATGCAACAGATTTATCAATGTTTTTGTTAGATGTAGCTCACGTAGCATTAGTGCCTGGCGCTGCATTTGGCGACGATAAATATATTCGTTTTTCTTATGCAACATCTGAAGATAAGTTAATTGAAGCCTTGAAAAGAATGAAAGATGCAATCGATAAATTGAGTTAAGAGATTGAAAGGACCAAAGGGATTTAATAGAAGTAAGGAATAGAAATTAAAAATATAAATCTGCAAAATCTGCGCTATCTGCGGGGAATAGAATTAGTAGTAAATGAAAAAATTATCTGTAAAAAAAGAACACATCCGCGAAATTTTTAGATCATTTAGTAATTTAAATGTTTTGATAATTGGAGACGTGATGATTGATAGTTATATGTGGGGAAAAGTAAATCGTATTTCTCCGGAAGCACCCGTTCCAATTATTGCGGTTAATAAAAAAGAAAAGCGTTTGGGAGGAGCTGCTAATGTAGCTCTTAATATTCAGGCAATGGGAGCAAATCCGATATTATGTTCGGTAATTGGTATTGATTATGAAGGACAAAATTTTTTAGATTTATTAAAAACTCAAAAATTAAGTCAGAAAGGTATTTTAAAATCTCGTGACAGAATTACTACTGAAAAAACACGTGTTATTGGAAACAATCACCAGTTGTTGCGTATTGATGAAGAGATAGAAGAAGACATTACCCCACCTGAAACTCAGCAATTAATAACTTTAATTTCTTATATCATTCAACATGATAAAATTGATGTTATTTTATTCGAAGATTATAACAAAGGATTAATTACTCCCAAGTTGATTACTAAAGTTGTTGAGTTAGCAAAAAGTAAAGGAATACCAACATGTGTTGATCCTAAAAAGAAAAACTTTAATGCGTATAAAGGAGTTACTTTATTTAAACCAAACTTAAAAGAATTGCGTGAAGGTTTAAAATTAGATATCAGTTCAGATAATATTAACGAGTTACAACGTGCCATAAGCAGTTTTAGAGTAAAACAAAAATTTGATACAGCATTAGTTACATTAGCAGAAAAGGGAGTGATTATTAATTCGCGTACAATTAAAGAACATACACCTGCGCATATTAGAAGTATTGCTGATGTAAGTGGAGCAGGGGATACTGTTATTAGTGTTGCCGCTTTATTAGTTGCTTTGCATGTTAATCCAACAGTTATGGCAGCTATTTCAAATTTAGCAGGTGGTTTGGTGTGTGAACAAATAGGCGTTGTACCTGTTAGTAAAGAACAGTTGTTAGAAGAAGCTCTGAAGTTGGATTTTGTGAAGTAGAATAAGTTCCCGCTGATTTCTCTGATTTACGCAGATAGTTAGGTGAATGCTGGAACGGTTATATTTTTTATTCTGCGATAATCTGCGGTATCTGCGGGAACTAAAAACAAAATAATGTCTCAAATTACACCATACAATAACACCGAATCAAAAAAAGAGCAAGTGGCTCAAATGTTTGATAATATTGCTTTTCGTTATGATTTTTTAAACTCTTTGTTATCACTAGGTATTCATAAAGGATGGAGAAAAAAATGCATCAAATTAATTGCGGATAAAAAACCACAATATATTTTAGATGTAGCTACCGGCACTGGGGATTTTGCTATTGCAGCAATGAAGTTAAATCCTGCTAAAGTAATTGGTATTGATATTAGCGAAGGAATGATGAGGTTTGGTAGAGAGAAATTACAGAAATTAAATCTCGACAAAACAATTACACTTCAGTATGGAGATGCAGAAACTTGTGATTTAGCTGATAATTCGATGGATGCCATTACCGTTGGTTTTGGTGTAAGAAATTTTGAGAATTTAGAAAAAGGTTTGATTAATATGTTACGTATTTTAAAACCAGGCGGACAATTATGTGTTTTAGAATTTTCGTCTCCACAAAAATTTCCAGTAAAACAATTTTATAAATTCCATTTTAAATATATTACTCCAACATTAGGTAGGATGTTTTCTAAAGATACAAGAGCTTATACCTATTTACCGGAATCCATTAAAGCATTTCCTGATAACGAACGCTTTACTGCTATACTCGAAAAAGTTGGTTATAAAAAAGCTTCGTTTAGATCTGTAGGTTTGGGTTTAGCAGCTATTTATATGGCTGAGAAATAGTTGTTATTATATTAATTTTTTTAAAAGTATTTGCGTTAGGGATAGAATGAAAATCCTTTTGACTGTTCTTAGCAAAAGATTGGAGTGATAGCCCGGCCAAAGGCAACGCCCTGAAAAAACATAAAAAACCTTACTTATTTTCTTTTAGTTCTATCGTATAAATCATGAACTATACCATCTGATAAGCCAATTTGAGGAACAAAAATATCTTCAATATCGGCTATTTTCATAATGGTAATAAATATTTTAGAAGCATGAACAATAACATCAGCTCTATCAGGTTTTAGTCCTAAAACATCAACACGCTCTTCGTATGTATAGGAATTTAGCATGTCGTGAATGCCCTTTAATTTACTATAACTAATATTTTTATTTTCTTTTTTTGTCATCTTAAATATCTTATTGATATTTCCTCCAGAACCAATAGCTCGTAATGGACTGTAACCAAAGGTTGTCTTTTTTATCCACTCCTTCATCAATTCCCATTCTTCTTTCTCCACTTTATTCAACAGCATTCTTACAGTTCCAATATTAAATGATTTAGATGAGATAACTTTATGATTGCTGTATAAGGTTAATTCTGTGCTACCACCGCCAACGTCTATATATAAGTATGAGTATTTTGGATTTAGTAATTCTTCAATATGATTTGAAAAAACCAATTGCGCCTCTAATTTTCCATCAATAATTTCAACTTCTAAATCAGCTTCTTTTTTTATACGCCTAATTATTTCTTCACTATTAGTAGCGTCACGCATCGCGCTTGTAGCTACAGCTCTGTAACCATCAACTTCATAAACCTTTATTAATTCTCTGAAGCCACGCATAGCAGTAATTAATTTTTCAGCTTTTTTTTCAGAAATTTTCCCATTCAAAAAAACATCTTCACCTAAACGGATTGGTAAACGAATTAATTCTTCCTTGCTAAAATGGGGTTTCCCATTTACGTCGTAGGCCCTGCAAAATAATAAACGCATGGCATTACTTCCAATATCAACTGCTGCAAAAATCATATTTTAGTTTTTGGTTTAGTAACATTTAAAGTTTTAATATATGATTCAGTATCCTTTTTTAGGTAGCTATATATTTCGTCTTGTACACGAATTTTTCGCTCACCCACTTTTGCTTTTTTATATAAATTTTGTTGTAATCTATCTAATATACGAACCTTAGTGTTTCCTGATAATTGTATGTTAATAATATCTTTTATTTGTTTTTTAATTTCAGTGTTTAATATTGGAACAGCCACTTCACTTCTGCTATCTAAGTTTCTGCTCATCCAATCTGCTGATGTAATGTATGTCTTTTCATTCCCATTATTTGCAAAAATAAATACACGGGCATGTTCAAGATATTTATCTACAATGCTATAAGCTTTGATATTATCACTGTAACCCTCAATTTCTGTAACTAACGAACAAATACCTCTAATAATTAATGTTATTTTAACGCCCGCTTGCGATGCTTCATATAATTTTTCGATCATATCTTTATCAACCAAACTATTCATTTTTAAAATCATGTAAGCATTTTTTCCAGCTTTGGCGTTTGATATTTCTTTATCAATTAAATTCATAAAGGTTTGACGCATGTAAAATGGTGCAACGGCTAAATGTTTATAAGTACCTGTTTTAAAATTATTTGTGTAAAAATCAAATACATTCGAAATTTCATCTGTAATATTTTTATCAGCCGTTAGTAAACTAAAATCAGTATATATTCTAGCAGTTTTTTCGTTAAAGTTACCAGTACCTATATGAGCATATTTTAATTCTTTACCATTTACTCTCGTTGTAATTAAAAATAATTTACTGTGCACTTTTAATCCAGGTACTCCATAAATAACAGTTGCCCCTTCTTCTTGTAATTTGTTAGCCCAATAGATATTATTTTCTTCATCAAAACGTGCTTGCAGTTCAACTAATACTGTTACTTTTTTGCCGTTTTTTATGGCATTTACCAAAGCATTAGCAATTTTTGAGGAGTCTGCTACTCTGTATAATGTAATCTTAATTGATTCAACCGATGGGTCAATAGAGGCTTCTCTTAAAAGAGTAATTATATGATCATATGTATGATATGGATAATGTAATAAAATATCTTTTTGTTTAATAACACTTAAGATACTAGTGTTAATATTATTAAGATATTTATGATTTAATGGATGTGGTTGTTCGTAAACTAATTTTTTTTCTCCAATATTTGGGAAACGTATAAAGTCTTTAAAATTGTGATAGCGGCCACCTGGAATAGCATTATCTTTTTTATCCATTCCTAATTTTTTCATAATAAATGCGAGCATTTCTTTACTCATTGCACTATCATATACAAAACGAACAGGTTGTCCTTTTTTTCTATCTTTTACACCCTTTGATATTTTTTCGAGCATGCTTTTACTTACATCTTGATCAATATCTAATTCAGCATCTCTTGTCAGTTTAATATTTATATCTTCTTTGGTTGTATAACCAAAAACAGAGAACATTTTATGAACATTAAATCTAATAACATCATCTAATAAAATAATGTATTTTTTGTTTTTCTCCTGAGGTAAAATTACAAATCTACTTGTTGTTTTCGAAGGAATTTCAATAAGAGCATATTTGTTTTTTTGTTTTTGAATTGTAGAAATTAAACGAATAAATAAGTAGCCCGACTTATCCTTCATATATGGAAATGGTTTATTTTCATCAACCATTATAGGAAAGAGATTCGTTTCAACTTCATTATGAAAGTAATCTTTAACGAACAGTTGTTGATTTTTATTTAATTGTTTTTCATTAATTATAAAAACATTTTGTTTTGCTAACTCAATTAGTAATTCTTGATAGATTTTCTCAAAATTTTGTTGTTGCTCAATTACTTTTCGTTGTAGTTTGTGCAGTAATTCTTTAGGATCGTCACCGTAAACAGCAATGGCTTTTTTTCCTAATTTGCTTAGCCGATTTATAGTAGCAACCCTAACACGATAAAATTCATCGCGATTATTACTGAAAATTCCTAAAAATTTAAGTCGCTCGATAAGCGGAGTAGAGGGATCAGATGCTTCTTGAAGTACACGCTCATTAAAGGAAAGCCAACTTATTTCCCTATTGATATGCGGAATTTTGTTTTTTAACATAATAAAATTCGGTAAGCTATTTTAGTTACCAAATATAAGCAAAAGCAGTAATTGTTTTTTGATTTTTAGTTACATTTGAGATGTTTATTTTTAATAGTATATGTCTTTTATAAAAAAATATGGCGCATTGTGTGTTATCTTTATTTTCCATGTTATTGGAGTTATAGGTTTTATATATAATCCAACATTTTTTAAATTACTTAGCCCTGTTAATTTATTATTATCAACTGGCTTGATAATGGTAATGAGTAAAGAAAACCGATGGCAGTTTTTTGGAGCAATCTTGCT
Organism: Bacteroidia bacterium; assembly: GCA_044374335.1. Lineage (GTDB taxonomy): Bacteria > Bacteroidota > Bacteroidia > B-17B0 > Aurantibacillaceae > UBA4416. The sequence continues at coordinate 6,801 of JBILOV010000011.1, forward strand.
TGTAGCAATTTTAGGTTATATCATTGAACTTATTGGCGTTAAAACAGAACTTATTTTTGGTTCTTATGTATACGGAAATTCTTTTGGTTATAAATTATTTTCAGTACCACTTTTAATCGGCGTAAATTGGGCTATTTTATTATATAGTACTTCTCAACTATCAAAATTTAAAAATCCGATTATAAATGCCTTATTTGGAGCATTTTTAATGGTTTTGCTCGATTTTTTTATTGAACAAAATGCTTCAAAATTTGATTTTTGGTATTGGAAAATGAATGTTATCCCTTTGCAAAACTACATTGCTTGGTTTATCGTTTCTTTTATTTTTAACTTATTGGTTCAAAAACGATTATCTCAAAAAACTAATTTTACTTCTCAGGTTTTTTATTTCATTCAAATTGCTTTTTTTGCAGCACTTTATTTGGTAGATTTTCAAATTACATCTCATCATACATATTTATTATTTGATGTTATTTGTATTTTATTCCCACTTTTAAGTAGCTTTGACAAGAGAGTTTCTTTTTATAAATCTTGGAAATTTTTATTTCCTGCAATTGCAATTAATGGTGTCTTTTTTATTTTATGGGACATCCTTTTTACTGCTCATGGTGTTTGGGGATTTAACGAAAAATATATTACTGGTATTTATTTATTTAATCTACCAATTGAAGAAGTTTTGTTTTTTGTTAGTATACCCTATTCTTGTGTATTTATTTACGAAGTTTTAAAAGTATATGTAAAACGCGATGTTATCGGTTGCGTTAAACCGATGAATGCTATAGTTATTTTATTATCATTATGTTTATGCATCATTTATTATGATCGAACCTACACAATCGTAAATGGTGGCATTTGTTTATGTTTGGTTTTGTTTGCTTCATTAATATATCGGTTCAAAGATTTAGGTAGATTTTATTTAGCTTATTTTATTTCCTTAATACCATTTTTAATTTGTAATGGCATTTTAACGGCTTTGCCTATTGTTACTTATAATAATGAAGAGAATATGGCTATTCGTTTGTATACAATACCTGTGGAGGATTTATTTTATTGTTTAAGTATGTTATTGGGAACAATATTACTAATGGATTATTTTAAGAGTAAAACTATGAGTAGAAAATTATGATTTTAAAAAAATACACTATTCCAATAATAACTTTATTAGCAATTATTGCTTTTTTTTATTTGTTTGCTAATGTGGTTATTTATTTAGTTATCTCATTAATTTTAGCATTAATTGGCTCTCCAATTGTTAATGTCATTTCAAAAATAAAAATTGGTAAATTTCGTATTAATGCAACTATTGGTGCAGTTATAACTTTACTTTTTTTCTTTATTGTAGTTTATATTATTGGAATTATATTTTTACCGCCTCTAATTTCTCAAATCACATTTTTGTCGACTTCAAATTTTCACGATGTAATGCATAACATATTTGTATTCTATCCCAATTTAAAACTTACTTTAAAATCATTTGGTTCTGAGCAACAAATTATGAAAAGTGTTATTGAACAAGTCAATCATTTTTTGAATTTTGAAAACATATCCTCTGTTTTTAATAATACAATTTCTTATACAGGTGCAATTTTCGGTGGTTTTTTTTCGGTGTTATTTATTACGTTCTTTTTTTTGAAGGATGGTAAAATGGTTGTAAAATCTCTAATGCTTATAACGCCTTCAAATTATGAATCTGAAATGTTGGATATTTTTAAAACTTCAAAAAAAATGCTGAGTAAATATTTTATCGGTTTGTTTATTGATATGATACTTGTATGTTTTATTGTAACTCTTTTAATGTGGTTTTTTGGAATTAAAAACGCCTTAGTAATTGGTTGTTTAGCTGGAGTTTTGAATGTGATTCCTTATATTGGTCCAATTATCACTTTGTTTTTTGCAATATTTTTAGGAATAAGTGGTTGTATTGAATATAATCAATATGAATTAATTACTATGACTATTTTTAAAATTAGTGTTATCCTTTTAGGAACAAATTTAGTGGATGCTCTTCTTATTCAACCAACTATTTTTTCAAATACAGTTAAAGCCCATCCCCTTGAGATATTTTTAGTTATTTTAATGGCAGGCGCTATTGGTGGAGTTTTAGGAATGGTATTAGCTATACCTTGTTATACTCTTTTAAGAATTGTTGCCAAAGAATTTTTGGATCATTTTAAATTCTTTAAAAAACTAACCCAAAATATATCTGAGTAGATTATGGAAACAAGTTTCAAATTTTTAAAACAACTTTCAAAAAATAATAATAAAGAGTGGTTTGATATTAACAGAAAAACCTATGAAGTTTGTAAGGTTGAATTTGAAACTATCATAAAAATTCTTCTTGATAAAAGTATTATTTTTGATAAGCAACTTGCGGGATTAGAAGCCAAAAAATGTTTATTTAGAATTAACAAAGATGTGCGTTTTAGTAAAGATAAATCACCTTATAAATTAAATATGGGTGCAAGTATTAATCCTGGTGGAAAAAAGTCAATGATTCCTGGTTATTACATTCACATTGAACCGGGAAAAAGTTTTTTAGCAGGTGGGTCTTATCAACCTATGCCAGAAATGTTAGCGGCTATCAGACAAGAAATTGATTACAATAGCGCTGAGTTTAAAAAAATTATTTCGGCTAGAGATTTCAAATTATATTTTAAAGAATTATCACAAGAAGATAAATTAAAAACAGCTCCGAAAGGATACGAAAAAACACATCCAGATATTGCTTTATTACAACTTAAACATTTTATCACTGTTCATCCTTTAAGTGATGAAGATGTTCTCAATAAAAATTTCCCTACATATGCAGCTAAGGTATTTAAAGCGATGTTGCCTCTTAATTTGTTTTTAAGGAAATGTATGGAGTAGTTATAATATCCAATAAAGAATCTACTGTATAATCTGCTATTGCAAATTTAGGATTGTTTTTATTTATTTCTTCCGGAATTGCCACAACTTTCATTTGAGCTGCTTTGGCAGCAATAATACCATTTATAGAATCTTCAATAACCAAACATTCATTTGGATTTATAGTTAAAGATTTTGCGCAATTTAAAAATACATGCGGGTGTGGTTTCCCATATTCTAAGAATTCTGCCGAAGTTAATGTGTCAAAATAATGCCCAATATTTAAAACCTCAATAACTTTATTCATGAGTTTTGTATTTGATGACGTACCAACTCCTATTTTAAATCCCTTTTCTTTTAAATGAGGTAAAATTTCATTTACGCCTTTCATGGCTTTTCCTTGTTCAACAATCAGATCACAAAGTCTATTTATAACTAATTCATCAAAATTATTAATCGTAATATTAGTGATATTATTTTTTTTGAACCAAAAATCTGCAACTTCCTTAAATCTTAAACCTGTTGTTAATCTGCAATGCTCATCGCTAAAAGGTATTCCAATTTCTGTAAAACTATTTATCATCGCTCGCCTCCAAAGAGGCTCAGAGTCAATAATAACCCCATCCATATCAAAAATAACTGCTTTTATTCCTGTTAACATTGTTAATTTCTTTGTTTAATATTTACAAAGATAAGCTAAATATGATGCTGTATCAATGGTATTTTTGCTATATGTATTTTCCGGATTTTTTTGAAATAGGAGCAGACGAAATTTTGTTACTTGCTTTTTTTGTGTCGTTGGTAGGCATTATTATTCATTATTTAAATAACGCTTTACCAATTGGTAATTTTTCAAGTACTTCTCTTGAAAGTGGTTTAAGTAATGAGCCTGTTAGTATTATTATTTGTGCTCGCAACGAGGACGATAATTTAACGGATTTTTTGCCGAAGATTTTAGTTCAGGATTATCCAGAGTTTGAAGTTGTTGTTGTTAACGATTGTTCTATTGATAACACTGAAAATGTGATTGATGAGTTTGCGAAAATTTTCCCTAACCTAAAAAAAGTAACTATTAAAGAAGACGATTATTATAAACATGGTAAAAAGTTTGCAATAATGGTTGGAATTAAAGGGGCTAAATACAACAACTTATTGTTTACTGATGCCGATTGTTTTCCTGCTAATGAAAATTGGTTAAAAGAAATGAGTGCAGGTTTTGTGAATAAAAGAGAAATTGTATTAGGCTATGGTGCTTACAAAAAAGAAAGTGGGTTTTTAAATAAGTTAATTCGTTTTGATACTTTTTTAATTGCAGTTAATTATTTATCTGCTGCTATTAAAGGAAAGGCTTACATGGGTGTTGGACGTAATTTAGGATATAAAAAAGAATTGTTTTACAAAGAAAAAGGATTTTCTAAACACTATCATATTACTTCAGGTGATGATGATTTATTTATTAATCAAGCTTGTAATAAAGAAAATACAAATATTATTGTTTCCTATAATGCTATAACCTATTCGATAGCTAAAAAAAAATTAAGTGATTGGAAACGTCAAAAGCAAAGGCATTTAACTACTTCACCCTATTATAGTGCGAGTAGTAAAGTTAAAATCGCCTTGGGATACGCTTCTCAGTATGGCTTTCATTTGCTTTTTTTGAGTTTGTTTCTATTTAAAACCACTCTTATTGCAGCAATAGTTGGTTTTATTTTGAAAATTAGTTTGCAAATGATTATCTTTAAGAAAGCATCTAAAAAAATGAACGAGATGGATTTATGGGCTTTTTCATTTTTTTATGAGGTAGTATTATTAATTGTTTATCCACTATTTTTCATCAGTAAATTTTTTCATAAACCAAACAAATGGAAGAGTTAGATCCAACTAGACATCTTACAACAAAAGGAGTTTATGATTATAAGCTTATTCAGTTGGCTTTACATAACGGTGATCAAAAAGCTTATGCAGAATTATTGAATCGCTATCGTGAATCTGTTTATTTTACAATGTTAAGAATGTGTAATAATAAAGATGACGCTGACGATTTAACGATAGAAGCCTTTGGAAGAGCTTTTAAACGTTTACAACAATACACACCCTCATATGCATTCAGCACTTGGCTTTTTAAAATAGCCAGTAACAATGCCATTGATTTTTTAAGGAATAAGAAAAAAAATGCAGCTTTATCGTTAGATACTAAAATAGAAAATGATGAAGGGCAAGAATTTTCTAAAAATATTAAGTCACAAACCTTAGATCCTGAAGAACATTTTATAAAAAAACAAAAAGTTGAAATGTTACGTGACGTTGTTGATAAACTCAAGCCACATTATAAAGAATTAGTGAAAATGCGATATTATGAGGAATTAAGTTATGATGAAATAGCGGTAAAACTTGATTTGCCGGTTGGGACTGTTAAAGCACAGTTATTTAGGGCTCGTGAATTTTTGTTTAATATTCTTAAAAATCAAGATAAATAGACTGTTATCAAATTTTCTAAAGTTATCTTTAGTGAAGTTGAAGAGATTGTCAATAAATAGTATTAATATACTTTAATTAGTTATAAATTGAAACCAGATATTATCCTTAAATATTTTCCAAACATTACAGATTTTCAAACTAAACAATTTGAACAATTGTATGATTTATACATATTATGGAATGCGCAAATAAATGTTATTTCTCGAAAAGATACTGAATTGCTATTCGAACATCATGTGCTACATTCTTTAGGAATTGCAAAGGTGATGCAATTTAAATCAGGAACAAAAATATTAGATGTTGGAACTGGTGGTGGTTTTCCTGGTATACCGTTGGCTATTTTATTTCCAGAATCAACATTTCATTTGGTAGATTCGATTGGAAAAAAAATTAAAGTGGTTAATGAAGTTGCTTCTGCTATTGGTTTAACTAATTTAACCGCTCAGCATGAGCGCGCCGAAAAAATAAACGACAAATATCATTTTATTGTAAGCCGAGCAGTTACCGCATTTCCTGAATTTTATAACTGGGTTAGAGGAAAGATTTTAAAAGATAATTTTAACGATTTAAAAAATGGAATTCTTTATTTAAAAGGTGGTGATTTACAAGTGGAATTTGGGCATCATTTTAATAAAGCCGTTTTTTATGAATTAAAAAATTATTTTGACGAAGATTTTTTTGACACAAAAAAAGTTGTTTACTATAAGTTATAATAAAAAAGCACTCTATTCTTTTCAAGGGATAACTTACACCTATCTAAAATAAATTTACAGTATTTAAGGAGATATTAATATTTAAAATTAGTATTGAATCTTTGGAATCATTCCTCTAACTCCCATATCTACTGGTTTTTCAGAAGATATTTCAGGTTGATAATATCCATCTCCATTTGTGTCAATAAACTCAAAACTCTTATTGGTAGATAATGAAACTGTTATAATAATATCCTGCGTTTCTAAACCAGTAATATTTAATAATTGATTTGTATTTTGCATATCAGTAAATTGAGCTGTTACTACGCAACTTCCTGCAGGAATAGGTGAGTTTGCAAAATTTGGATTTACAACAGTAGTTACTCCAGAAGATTGACCATCTGCTGTCCAATAATTATTTCCAAAAAGAAGAGTTTCAAAACCCCAGTAACCTTGTGCATGATTAACATTCGGACCGCCAACTGATGCAGAGGGAATATAAGCTTGATCTTTAATTTTATATTTTGTAACATATGTTTTGTAACCTAAAAATGAAGCTATGGTTCCAATTCCAATATGATTTCCTGGCAATGCATTTGCTTTATAAGGGATAGTATAATTTTGGTACGATAATGATAATCTCAACCATTTGTATGTGCCAGGTGTAATTTGGCTAATTGGTGTAGAATAAAAAATAGCATTTTCTCTAACAACTACTGATTTACTAAATTGAATAGCGGTGCTGCCACCAGCAGTAGTTTCTGTAGCATGATACAAAACTTTCCCGGCTCCTAATGCTGTAAAATCGTTTTGAGCTAATTCAATATAATGCGCTGCCATTTGATTGAACACTGGAGAGTATGCACTGTGACCAGAAGGTAAAGTTGTTAAGGGGTTTCCAAAGGCATCTAATCTTACTTGAGTAGAATCAAATTTAAATTTAAAAATTAATCTAGGTCCGGTTCCTGTAGCCGTCCAAACAGTGTCAGGATATTCGTCATCTAAGGGAGTTGTTATGGAAGTTTCAGGAGCAACTTGCTCTTCCTCCGTTTTCTTTTTACAAGAGAATATAATTACAGAAATTAATATAATGCCAATTAGTTTTTTCATATTTTTTTTGTTTAACGAAAATACAAAAATATTTTTCAAAAATTAAACCCTATTCATTAATAAAAAACCTCGAAAGATTTTCTTTCGAGGTTTTTGTAAATTCATTTAAAATTATCTAAATCTTTTTTAGGTAAAGATAAACAACCTTCAAACTTAGTTTACTTTGATTAATTCTACATCAAATACCAACCAAGCATTAGGAGGAATAACTCCGCCGGCTCCATTAGCACCATAACCTAATTCAGATGGAATAATAAATTTAGTTTTCCCCCCTTCTTTCATTAATTGTAATCCTTCTGTCCAACCTCTAATTACTTGATTTAAACCAAACGTAGCTGGCTCACCTCTATCCACAGAACTATCAAACTTAGTTCCATTTAATAAATATCCTGTGTAATGCACTGTAACCTGATCAGTTGCTAACGGCGATTTACCTGTACCTTCAACTTGCGTTATATAACGTAAACCACTAGCTGTTGTAGCAGCACCGCCATAAGTTTCGTTTAGCAATTTATCCATGTTTTCTTTTTCAGCTTTTGCTTTCGCTTCGGCCTTAGCGCCAGCATTTGCTTTTTCAAATTCAAATACTTTTGCCGCATCAAATGCTTCAGCATCTTTACCTTTTCTTAAAATTGTTAAATGTGTTAGACTATCATTACCAACAATTTTATTTACAACTTCCATTCCTTCAACCACATTACCAAAAACCGAATGTTTACCATCTAACCAATCTGTTTTTACATGTGTAATAAAAAACTGACTTCCATTTGTTCCAGGTCCAGCATTTGCCATTGATAAAATTCCTGGTCCAACATGCTTTAATGTTTCATCAAATTCATCACCAAATTTATAACCCGGATCCCCTGTTCCTGTTCCTAGAGGACAGCCACCTTGAATCATAAAATTAGGTATTACTCTATGAAATTTTAATCCATCATAATATGGAACACCTTCAGCTTTAGCCGTATTTTTTATTGAACCTTCTGCTAAGCCAACAAAGTTAGCTACAGTCATAGGAGTTTTTTTAAATTCAAGGTTACAAATAATTGTTCCTTTTGATGTTTCAAATTTGGCATACATGCCATCTGGGTGTTTACTTAAAAATTCTTTGTCCATTTTACTTAATTTTGGTTTTTTAGGTTTATCTGGGTTTGCTAGTAATCCTATGGATGTTAAAGCAAAGAGAGAAGCTAAAATTATTTTTTTCATTTTATTAATTATTAATATTTCGTTTAGTTAAAAACTATTACTGTGCTGGCATTTGTTGAGGTGCTCCTGCTTTAAAATCTAACAACTCAACTTCAAATAACAAGATAGAAAACGGAGGAATTTCTCTACCCATCCCTGAAGGACCATACCCCAAATTAGAAGGTATAATTAATTTTGCCTTACTGCCTTTTGTCATTAATTGAATTGCTTCTGTCCACCCCGGAATAACACGATTTAAAGGGAAAGTAGCAGGTTCTCCTCTATCCAAAGAGCTATCAAATTTAGTTCCATCTAATAAAGTTCCTGTATAATGCACAGTTACTTCATCAGTTGCTGTAGGATGCTCTTTGCCTTTTCCTTTCTGAGTTTCGATAAAAATTAAACCACTTGCCGTAGGTGCAGTTGTGATTTTGTTTTCCATTAAATATTGATCTAATTTAGGTTTTTCAGCTTCTCCCAATTTAGCTATTTCTGCTTCTTGTTTTTTCTGATTTTCTTCTAACTCTTTTTTTGTTTTAATTTCCATCATTTTAATGGTTATCAACAATTTATCTCCTGGTTTAGCAAAAGGAGGTAGTGCCTGCATTTTATTAGATTTTAAGAAAAAAGAATCAGCACTGATAATGAATGCAGCACTGTCATTTTTAGCCATCATTTTAATTGCATCTTCTAAACTTCCTGAAAATGAGGATTTTGGTAAAATATATCGCACTGTTCCGGATCCGTCTTCTGAATTTAATTTTGAGTCAAATAAAACAGAATCATTTGGTGTACGTTTTAAAGCGTAAACAATTTTAATACTTACTCCATCTCCTTCAACGGCTTTAACACCGTTTTCGTCCTGAGTAAAAAATTGATAGTGTAACCCGTTTTCAGCTTTTGTAAAGCCGTCGAACTCTGATTTGTTACAAGAGAAAAGTCCTACAACTAGCGCAGAACTTAATAGCATAGTGATTTTGTTCATTTTGTTTATTTTATATCTATTATTTTTATTTTGTAAACTAAAGGAGTATAAGGAGGAATAGAACCATTGCTACTTCCTAATTCGCCAAAAGCCAGTCGCGAAGGTACTATTATTTTTGTAGATTCACCTTTTTTTAATGTACTTATAACAATATTTAACCCTTTAATTAATTGGTCTGGTGTTCCGTATATAAATTCAATAGTCTGTTCATAATCGCCAATGGATTTGCCATCTAAAAACGCTCCACTATAACTTAATTTTACTTTTTTTCCGACAGACACTTTTTCTAAATCAGTGCTTGTTTTTTGAAGAGTATAAATACCATTTGTGTCTGCTTTTACAAATTTGTAATTCAGTAATAAATAACAATCAATCATTTGCAACTCTTGCAACTCTGTATCCTCATCCTCTTGCCCTTCTGCGTTTTTTTTCAAAGCATCATATTCTGCTTTAGAAATAATTTGGTTTAACTTTACGTCAAACTTTATAAGAGAATCATTTTTACAAAAATTGGGGACTATTGTATCAAAATAATCTCTAAAAAACGTAGAAGGTTTTATTAAAAAAGATACGCTATCTCCTTCAACCATTTTCAGAAAATAATTTTTAAAAGACTCTGATGCCATTTTTGAGTTTAACCTTATATAAAGGCCGTTTGCAGCATCGTGTTTTGTATCCCAAAAAACAGAATCAGATTGTGTTTTCATAACTGCATCCAAAACAACTACATTATCATTTAGTGGACTTTCATTACCATCACCAATTGTTAGAAGTTTATAATAATAACCTTGAGAAGTTCTTGTATACCCGTTAATTTGACTATGTTTTTTACAACTAACAAAAGAAGTTATTACTAAAAACAACAGAATTATTTTATTCAACATACTAGATTAATTATGTTGTTGTTTTTTAGATGAAATAATTTCAATATCATATATTATTGGCGACATTGGCGGAATTTTTTTCGAATCTCCCAATAAACCATGAGCTAAATGAGATGGAATTAAAATAAGTGCTTTATCACCTGATTTTAAATATAAAAGGGCTTTATGTAAACCATCCTCAATATTTTCCATACCAATTATAAACTCTTTAATACCATCTGTTTTTGAAGAGTAGCACTCAGTACCGTTTAATAATGAAACGGTATAATTAATCCGAACAATATCATCAGTCTTCAAAGAATCGCCTTTTGCAGAAGGCTTATAAACATAATAACGAATACCACCATTAGTTTTAATAAATGGCATTTTATGAGACTTTTGATAATAATCCATTTCGTCGCTTTCTTTTAAAACAACTTGCTGATTAGCTTTTACAAACTGATTTTTAACTTTTTCTTTATTGAATGACTTCTGCTCATCTTTATGTGTTGAATTATTACAACTACATATTAAAACAATTAAAAAAAGTGAAGCGTAAAAAAATCGGTTATATAAAATGGATTTTATTAACATTAATAATGAAAAGAAATTATTGTTTAGTATCTGATAAAGAATCAACTTCTTTTTTCACTTCCTGAATATGTTCTTGAATGACATTAGTAATGCCACCTGTTCCTTGCATTACATCTTTTTGAATACCATTTGCGGCATCTTTAAATTCTCTGATACCTTTTCCTAAAGCTCTTGCAATATTAGGGACTCCTTTTCCTCCAAACATTAACAGTATAACAACAAGTATTAATACAACCTCTCCACCACCTAAGTTTAAAAATAAAATAAATAAAGAATTCATGTGGTAAAGTTATAAATAAGTATCTAAGAATGAACTATTTTATTAAACGATGCCCCATTTTTTGTTAACGAAAATGATAGGATTTAAGAAATAATATTATATTTTTGTGCTAGTACTTATAATTGTTTTGCTAATTTAAACTACATAAAATGAAAAAAAACTACCAAACATCATCAAATAAAGTGTTAAAAAATATTTGCATTAAGTTAAAACTTTCTGTTTTTATTTTTGCTTTCGCATTTAATTCAAGTCAGTTATCGTCTCAAACTTATTGTGCAGCAGCAGCTACGTCAACATTTGATGAAGAAATTTTTAATGTTACTTTTGGAACTTTAAATAACTCAAGTACATGTAGCACTACTGGTGGTGCAGGCTCAATTTTAAATATGTATAGTGATTATACAGGGCTAACTCCACAAGTATATTCTTTGGGTAGTAATTATCCATTATCTGTTACGGTAGGGCAATGCGGCACATCATCGTATAGCGGAATTGTTGGTGTTTGGATTGACTATAATCAAAATGGGGTATTTACTGATCCAGGCGAAAATATTTTTGTTTCTCCATATACTTTATTTGCAGTTGCTGGGACTGTATTAAATTCTGCTGGTGGAATAACTATACCATTTACGGCACTTTCTGGCACAACCAGAATGCGTGTTATTGCTACTGAATCAAGCATTGCACCAGGGCCATGCACAAACCCAAGCTGGGGCGAAGTAGAGGATTATAATATTACAATTTTATCCCCTTCTCCTTTAGATTTGGGTATAGGTGCAATTATTAATCCTTTAACAACAAAAAAATGTTACGATATCGATACGATTGTTGCTAAAGTAAAAAATTATGGTTCAGCAACCGCCGACTTTTCTGTAAATCCAACTACAATTACCGTTAATACGACTGGCCCTAATGCGAGTACATTTACTTTAGCTTTAACATCTGGAACAATAGCAAGTAATTCTTCTCAAAACTTTACAATGACAACAACTTACAACTTGTCAAATATTGGTACATACAAATTAAAAGCATATACAACCGTTGTAGGTGATGGTTCGGCACTTAATGACACAACTAATCTAACTGTAACAAGAAGCCCATTATTTTCAACAACTATTCTTCCAAACGATAGTATATGTTTAGGAGTGCCTCTACAATTAAATGCAAACTTTAGTCCTACAAAACAATTAGGAACAGGAATTATAGAAAATACATCTACTTCTTATCCAACACCTTATGGTAATTTCTATAAAGGAGCCAGACATCAATTTTTATTTTTAGCCTCAGAACTATCAGCAGCTGGATTGACCGCAGGTAGTATTACATCATTAGCTTTCAATGTTACAAATTTAAATACATCAGGACCATATTTAAACTTTAATATTGCTATTGCTACAACAGCATTAACTAGTATAACGGCTTTTCAAACAACAGGTTTTTCAAGCTATTTTTCTTCCCCAAGCTATACACCAACTTTAGGAATTAATACTCATGTTTTATCTACACCTTATTTATGGGATGGTGTTTCAAATATTATTATTGAGTCGTGTTATAATAATAATCCTTTGGCGTATACAAACAACGTTTCTGTTATGCAATCTAGCACACCATTTGTATCTTCAGTTTGGTATAATTCTGATACCGATCCAACATTATGTGCTACATCAACTGCATTCAATTCGTTAGCACAACGACCAAATATTTTATTTGAACAGCCAGCTACTATGACTTATACGTGGTCGCCAGCTATTGAATTATCAGCAATAAATATTTCAAATCCAACGGCAAATATTACAAGTTCAAGAACATATACAGTAACAGGCTTAGTTTCGGGCTGTATGACTTATGATACTGTTAGAGTTCATATTAAACCAACACCAACACCAAATCTAGGTAACGACTCGTTGTTTTGTAATTTACCGGTAGTTATTACAGCAAATACTACTGCAAATAGTTTTTTATGGAACAATGCAAGTATTGGTTCAAGTTTAAATGTTACTACACCAGGAACATATTGGGTAAGAGCAACTAACTCTAATGGTTGTTCAAATTCGGATACTATTACAATTACTTTAGGTAGTTCTCCTATAGTTACTTTAGGTTCGGATACTGCTTATTGCCAGGGTTCTACAATAAATCTATATGCAGGCTTTGGTGTAGGAAATTCTTATTTATGGAGTACAAATGCCACATCGTCATCTATAACAGTTGGTACATCTGGCACATACTCGGTTATTGTAACAAACACTATTGGTTGTCAATCGTCTGATATTATAAATATTACCTCAAAACCAACTCCTACGGTTTCATTAGTATTTACAGGAACAACATCATTTTGTGCCAGCGATGACCTTAATAGATTGCTAAATGAAGGAATGCCATTAAACGGAACATACATTGGTGCCGGTGTTACTACAACTGCTTCAAGCAGTTATTTTAATCCTAGCGATGCAAATCAAGGTTACCACATTGTATTATATAGTTACACTGGAGCAAATGGGTGTAATAATATTGCAAGAGATACTTTAAAAGTAAATGCTTGCGTTGGTATTGAAGAATTAAACGAAAATATTGGATTAAATGTTTATCCAAATCCTAATACCGGAATATTTACATTGGAATTGAATACTTTAACTGATATTTCAGGAAATATTAGCATAACATCTGTTGATGGTAAATTAGTTTTTATTGATAAAGTTTCAGGAAATGGATTAATTTCTAAATCAATTAATATTGTTGATTTAGCTAATGGTATCTATTACCTAAAAGTTGAAACTAAAGATGCTGTTAAGACATATAAAATCTTAAAACAATAAGTTGTAATATATTCTATTTAAAACGTCTCGAAATTATCGGGACGTTTTTTTTATGTAGTTTTTTAATGGGAGTAAATTTTAACGGAACAACA
>JBILOV010000153.1:0-5814 GCA_044374335.1 Bacteroidia bacterium
AATAAATCTTAATTTCTATTAAAAAATGTTATTTTTGATATTTGATATGAAAAAACACATTTCAGTTATTACACCGTGTTATAACGAAGAAGGAAACGTTAGATTGCTAATTGAAACGATAGGTAAAATATTCGAAAAATTACCTCAATATACGTATGAGCATGTTTTGATTGATAATTGTTCTACTGATAAAACTCCTGAAATTTTAAAGGAAATTACTGCTACTAACATGAATGTAAAAGTCATTTTTAATGAGCGTAATTTTGGATGGATTCGTTCTCCTTTTCATGGATTAATCCAGTGTCATGGTGACGCTGTTATTTATATGGTTTCCGATTTCCAAGAACCACCAGAAATGATTCCTCAGTTTTTAGAGAAATGGGAAGAGGGATTTAAAATAGTTATTGGTATTAAAAAACAGAGTAAGGAAAATCCTATTATGTTCGCCGTTAGGAAATTTTTTTATAACATATTGTCTAGCGCATCAGACGGAGAAGCCACAATTAAAAATTTTACGGGATTTGGATTATACGACCAAAAATTTATTTCTATCATTAGAGATTTGGATGATCAATATCCATATTTAAGAGGGCTTGTATCTGAATTAGGCTTTAGACGATATGAAATTCCTTATGCTCAACCAGAACGTTTTTCAGGAAAATCAAATTCAAGCTTTTTTAAACTATACGATGTGGCAATGCTTGGATTTACAAGCCATTCAAAATTGCCATTACGATTATCTGCATTTGTAGGATTTTTCTCAGCAATAGTAAGTTTTTTAGTAGCTGTGGGTTATTTTATTTATAAATTGATTTATTGGTATGAATTTCAAATAGGTACTGCTCCAATGGTAATTGGTATATTTTTCTTTTCTTCCATTCAACTATTTTTTATTGGAATTATTGGAGAGTATATTGGTGCCATTCATACACAAATACGCAAACGTCCTTTGGTTATTGAAAAGGAACGAATTAATTTTTAAATATCTACATATGAAAGTTGTAATTCTTGCTGGAGGTCTTGGAACTCGTTTATCAGAAGAGACTGATCTTAGACCAAAACCAATGGTTGAAATTGGGGGTAAGCCAATTTTATGGCATATCATGAAAATTTATAGTCATTATGGCTTTAATGAATTTGTAGTTTGCTGCGGCTATAAAGGTTATGTTATTAAAGAATATTTTGCGAATTATTTTTTACATCAAACAGATGTAACATTTGACTTGGCTAATAATAAAATGGAAGTTCACAATTCTGGTTCTGAGAACTGGAAAGTAACTTTAGTGGATACGGGTATTAACACTAATACAGCAGGAAGAATAAAACGTATTCAAAAATATTTAGGAGAACAGCCATTTATGCTAACTTATGGAGATGGTGTTGCAGATATAAATATAAATCAATTACTAGAATTTCATAAAAAATCTGGTAAAATTGCAACCTTATCTTCTATTCAATTACCCGGTAGATTTGGTAATGTTGATACTGATGAAAACGGAACTGTAAAAACTTTTCAAGAAAAACCCATAGGAGATGGTGTGCGTATTAATGGAGGTTTTTTTGTTTTGGAACCTGAAATTTTCAACTATTTAGATGGTGAAATGGATAATATTCAGTGGGAGAAAAAACCACTTATTGATATTGCTAATGATGGAAAGTTGTCTGCATACCAACACAATGGTTTTTGGAAATGTATGGATGCTTTGAGAGATAAAATTGAATTGGAAGCATTATGGCAAAGTGGTTCAGCTGACTGGAAAATTTGGAAATAAAGACATTATGAAAAAAGTAGATTTATTTTCCGAAATATATAAAGGTAAAAAAGTATTGGTAACTGGTGATACTGGTTTTAAAGGCTCTTGGATGTGTATTTGGTTAAAAGAATTGGGGGCAGATGTGTATGGTTATGCTTTACCACCTTTAACAGCTAAGGATAATTTTATTACCACAGAACTTTCAAAAAAAATAAAACACATAGATGGTGACATAAGAAATTTGGAGCAGTTACAAAATTATTTTATTCAAGTTAAACCAGATATTGCATTTCATTTAGCCGCTCAACCTTTAGTTATTGAATCATATAATAATCCACATTATAATTTTGAAACGAATTTAATGGGAACGGTAAATTTTTTTGAAGCGGTTAGAAATTGTCCTTCAGTAAAAGTTGCTATTAATATTACTACTGATAAATGTTATCAAAACAATGAATGGATGTGGGGTTATCGCGAAAATGATGCGATGGGAGGAGATGATCCGTATAGCGCTTCAAAAGGTTGCTCTGAATTAATTACAAATTCATATATCAAATCTTTTTTTACTAAAGAAAATACTGCTCATGTTGCATCGGGTAGAGCAGGAAATGTTATTGGTGGGGGTGATTGGGCTGATAATCGTATTATACCAGATATGATCAGAGCTTATAATGCTAATCAAACATCTGAAATTCGGAATCCTAATTCTGTTCGTCCATGGCAATTTGTGTTAGAACCAGTGTTTGGTTATTTGAAATTAGCAGAAAAATTATGGACTAATGGAAAAATATTTTCTGGTGGATGGAACTTTGGTCCGTCTGCCTTTGAAAATTATAGTGTAGGAGATGTGGTGACTGAAGTGAAAAAAATAATTCCAAATATTAAAATAGATTCTCCAAAAGCAACAGAAAAATTGCATGAAGCAGGTTTATTGAAATTAGATATCACAAAAGCGGTTAATCTTTTAGAATGGAAACCAAAATTAAATTTCGAAGAAACTATTGAATTTACAATTCAAGGATATCAAGAAGAGTTGAATTTTAAAAACAATATCTACGATTGCCGTGTTAATCAAATAGAATCTTATTGTCTTAAAAAATAATTAAACCATAAAAGACATAAAAGTTCATAAAAAAATGCGATTAACTAAAGCACAAATAAAAGACCTTACTTACCAAATCAATGGCGCTGCTATTGAAGTCCATAAGTCGCTTGGCCCAGGTTTATTAGAAAGTGTTTATCATAAATGCCTTGCTCACGAATTGAATATCCGTGAGATTTCTTTTACATCTGAATTATTATTTATTGAAAATACTATAGTAGTAGAATTAAAAGCTGTTGAAAAGATATTACCAATTCATGAAGCACAGTTGCTTACCTATATGAATTTATTAGAGGCTCCTTTTGGAATATTATTTAATTTTAATACAACAAATATTTACCATGATGGACAAAAAACATATGTTAATGAACTATACCGAACTTTAAATGAATAACTAGCCCTTACTTATATTTTCTTTTATGACTTTTATGGTTAAAAAAATAAACAAATCCTTGAATAAAACCTTATATGTCCTTTTATGAATTTTATGGTTCAAAAAACAAAATAAACTATGTCAAAATTACTAGATATCAAACATCAAATACATGCTTTAATAAAAGAGTATCATGATGAAGCTTTTAAAGTTAAACCTTTTATCAAGGGAGAATCAGCAGTACCAGTTAGTGGTAAAGTATTCGATCATAAAGAATTAACCTACATTACAGACTCAGCTTTAGACGCATGGTTTACAACTGGAAAATTTAATGCTGAATTCGAAAAAAAATTAGCAAAGTATATTAATGTAAAGTCGGTATTAACGGTTAATTCTGGTTCGTCAGCTAATTTAGTAGCATTCGCAGCTTTAACAGCTAAAGAGTTAGGTGACGAAAGAATTAAGCCGGGAGATGAAGTCATTACTGTTGCCGCTTCCTTTCCAACAACGGTAAATCCAATAATTCAATATGGTGCTATTCCTGTATTTTTGGATGTTACAATTCCTCATTATGAAATAGATGTTACGCAGTTAGAAGCTGCTTTAAGCCCAAAAACAAAGGCTATTGTAATTGCTCATACGATGGGTAACGTTTTTAATTTAGATATTATTACAGCATTTTGCGATAAACATAATTTATGGTTAATGGAAGATTGCTGTGACGCCTTAGGAGCAACATATAACGGGCAACATGTTGGTACATTTGGAGATATTGCAACACTAAGTTTTTATCCTGCTCATCACATTACAATGGGCGAAGGTGGCGCTATTTACACTTCTAATTCCAAATTAAAAAAAATAGCTGAATCGTTTAGAGATTGGGGACGAGATTGTTGGTGCGAACCAGGGAAAGATAATACTTGTGGTTTGCGCTTTTGTCAACAATTAGGAGACTTACCAATGGGTTATGATCATAAATATATATACTCTCGTCAAGGATTCAATTTAAAAATTACTGACATGCAAGCTGCTTTAGGTTTAGCTCAGTTAGAAAAATTAGATGAATTTATAAAAATAAGACGACATAATTATGATGTTTTGAAGCAAGGTTTATTAAAACATTGTAATAAGTTAATTTTACCAGAAGTTACACCTAATTCTAATCCGTCATGGTTTGGATTTTTAATAACTGTTAAAAAAGATGCAGGAATAACACGCAATGATTTAGTTCAAAAATTAGATGCTAAAAAAGTAGCAACTCGTTTATTGTTTGCAGGTGATTTGCGAAAACAGCCCTATTTTAAAGATGTTGATTATCGTGTTGTTGGAGATTTGCCAAATACAGATACTATTGTAAATGATACATTTTGGATTGGTGTTACTCCGATGATTAATGATGAAATGTTAGCCTACATGATTTCATGTTTCGATGAAATCTTAGCATAAATTTAT
Organism: Bacteroidia bacterium; assembly: GCA_044374335.1. Lineage (GTDB taxonomy): Bacteria > Bacteroidota > Bacteroidia > B-17B0 > Aurantibacillaceae > UBA4416. The sequence goes on from JBILOV010000153.1 coordinate 4,682, forward strand.
ATTTAAAATCCAAAACTTTCAATTAGTTAATAATCCAACATAGACAGTTAATAAAATAACTGCCATGATAATTTTTATAATATTTAAATTAGAAACGGTTAAAAAGTTAATAGTATTGCCTTTATTACTATAAATATTCAATAATGAGGTGAATCATCTTCATAAATATGTAAAGCATTCTCTATTATCGTAAATCTTATAACTTTGTCAAGAAAGTGCTAGTTTTAAATTATGATTTTTTTAAAAAGTTTTTTAACCGCCATCGTAAATAGTTTTAAAGGATTTGATCTGCTCATTAAAAAAGGACTATGGCCCTATTTATTTTATCCAATTTTAGTATGGTTTTTAATGTGGATAGGTAGCGTTTGGATATTTTCAAATATTGCCACTCAAATAGCAGAGTATTTTAATCAACTATTAAATTTTAAATCAATAGCAAATTCAGGTTCATGGCTTTCATTTGCAAAACCTTTTTTAACCGAATATTTCAGTTTTATTTTATCTTGGATTTTTAAAATTTTATTTTGGTTTATATCCATAACATTTTCAAAATACATGGTTCTAATTTTTTTGTCTCCCCTATTCGCTTTATTGTCAGAATCAGTTGAGGAAAAAATGTACGAAAAAAACTATCCTTTTAAGTTTGGTCAATTTATATATGATGTAGGAAGAGGAATCTTAATTAGTATTAGAAATATGTTTTTAGAATATATTTTCATTGCTTTATGTTTTATTATTTCTTTAATTTTTCCCCCATTAGTAATATTAACTGGTCCATTATTATTGATTGTTTCTTGGTATTTTATAGGATTTACAATGCTCGACTATAATTTTGAACGCCACAAAATGACAATTACGGACAGCATAAAATTCACTCGTAAAAATATAGGTTTGGCTTGTGGAATTGGAATGATATTTTCAGTTTTTTTGCTATTGCCATTCTATATAGGTTTAATGTTAGGGCCTTATTTAGCTGTTGTTGGTGCAACCATTAGTTTTTTAGAATTAAATGAAAAGCAATAAAATATAAAATTTAGATTTTAAAAAAAATATTATATAAATTTCAAAATAAGTGAAATTATAATATCAACAACTAAAGCCATCAATTTTAATATATAAAAAATTATTTTAAT
>JBILOV010000201.1:0-4457 GCA_044374335.1 Bacteroidia bacterium
TAAAATCTTCCTTTCCATCATGACTATAATTTACTTCTTGTCCTGGTTTTAAGAAATTACTTAGTTCATTAATTGTTTCATTAATGTAAGTGGGTATATTAATAGACACTAAGTTAGTATTGATTTTTCCTTCCTCTAATTTTCCGGCAGATAAAAAATCATTTAAAATTAAAGTCATATTTGAAACAGATGATTTAATTCTATCAACGTGTTTACGTCGTTTATCTTCCTCCTCTGCTGTTTTATATTTACCAATTAATGATGCTGAAGTTAATATGGTACTCAATGGAGTTCTAAATTCATGTGATGCCATAGTAACAAAACGAGATTTCATGTCATTTAATTCCTTTTCTCTTTCAAGTGCAATACTTAATTCATCCTTAGATACCTCTAATTCATGCATTGTTTCTTTAAGAATTTTGGTTCTCTCTTCAACTTTTAATTCAAGTTCTGCATTAACGCGTTTTATTTTTTCTTCTGCTAATTTTCTCTCTGATACATCAATTATAAATGCAATCACATATTGTTCATTATTACTTTTATAATGACTCAAACTTATTTCAATTGGAAATTCGGAGCCATTTTTTCTTTTTCCGCATAAATCCAAACCTTTTCCCATTGACCTTGGGTGCGGGTTTTGATTATAGCTATCTCTATGTTTTTGATGAGAATGCTCAAATCTGGTTGGAACTAATACTTCAATTTTCTGATTTATTAATTCATCCGTTTCGTATCCAAATAGCCTTTCGGAACTTGGGTTTGCGCGTATTATTTTTCCTAATCGATTTGCAATAATAATACCCTCAGTTGCATATTCAAAAAGAGCTTTTAAGCTTTCCATTTTTATTGAATTATTTCCTACCAAGGTATATATTTTTTTTTACAACTGTCTAATTTATCGGTAGTTGGTATAATAAAAGGTGATATTAATCAGTTTTTTTTCTGACAATCGTCAGTAATCTTAAATTACTTTATATTCAAAGCTTATCCCATTATTTATGCAATCAAAAAATAGTACCTTAAAATAAATAAAATTATTATTGGGCTGAAATATTTTTTTATTGAATAAAAAAAATATACTGCTAATAAAATATTGTTTCTACAAGAATAAAACGCTGACCTAAATCATTTCATTAACTGATAAATGTCACTTATGCTCTAATTTATGGCTGGTAAGTTTGCACTGTGAAAGTTAAAGCTAAACCTAATACAACTATACCTTGCTATCACTGCGGAGAGGATGTTAAAGACACTCAACACTATATTGAAGATAAATTTTTTTGCTGTAAAGGTTGTCAAACAGTATACGAAATCATAAATAAAAGTGATTTATGTTCATATTATGATTTAGAAAGCAATCCAGGAATTACACAAAAACAAGAAATTAGAAAAGGCAAGTTTGATTTTTTGGATGATGAAAGTATTATTGAAAAATTAACGCACTTTAAAGATGATATTCATCAACATGTCATTTTTTATTTACCTCAAATGCATTGTAGTTCTTGCATATGGATTTTAGAACATTTAATTAAAATAGATGGCGGAATTATTAAATCTCAGGTGAATTTTATAAAGAGAGAGGTTGCCATTATATACGATTACAAACAAACCTCCTTGAAAAAAATAGCAGAAGCACTAACACTGATAGGCTATGAACCACATATAAGCTTAAATGATGCGAATGTAAATAAAATTAAAAAATACGATACCACTAAAATAGTTAAGTTAGGTATTGCAGGTTTTTGTTTTGGAAATATTATGATGTTAAGTTTTCCTGAATATTTTTCTTTTGGAAATATTGAGGATTCAAAGTTAAAAACATGGTTTAGTTATCTAAATCTATTATTATCATTACCTGTATTTTTATATTCCGCTTCCGAATTTTTTATATCTGGATATAAAGGCCTTCGTCAAAAATTTTTAAATATTGATGCTCCAATTGCTTTGGCTGTTTTAATTACGTTTTCAAGAAGTGTTTATGAAATTTTATCGCATACTGGTGCTGGCTATTTAGATTCAATGAGTGGTATTGTGTTTTTCATGTTAATTGGGCGTTATTTTCAAAACCGGACCTACCAGCGTATTTCATTTGATCGCGATTTTACATCTTATTTCCCATTAGGAGTAAGTGTAATACATTCAAATAATATAGAAAAACAAATTTCTGTAGCTGATTTAAAAGTTGGTGATCGAATTAAAATTCATAATGATGAAATTATACCGGCAGACGCAATTCTTTTTATGGGTAAAGCAACTATAGATTATAGCTTTGTTACTGGAGAATCTATTCCTATTGAAAAATCAATTGGAGAAATTGTTTATGCCGGAGGTAAACAAACCTCTGGTGCTATTGAGTTAGAAGTGGTTAAACAAGTTTCTCAAAGTTATCTAACGCAATTATGGAATAATGAAACTTTCAATGAGGATAAAGATGAAGTAAGAGTCTCTTTTATTCACCAAGTAAGTAGGTATTTTACCTATATTTTGTTTTCAATTGCATTTTTGTCTGCTACTTATTGGATGTTAAATGATTCATCAAAAGTATGGAATGCTGTAACTTCAATTTTAATTGTAGCATGTCCTTGTGCTCTTTTATTAAGTTCTACATTTACTAATGGTAACATGATTCGTATACTTAATAAGTATATGTTTTTTGTTAAAAATGCTTCTGTCATTGAAAAAATGGCAGACATTGATACAATAGTGTTTGATAAAACTGGAACAATTACGGAGCAAGGTAAATCCGAAATTATTTTTCAAGGTAGTGAAATGTCGCAAGAGCAAGGTCAATTAATTCGCTCGTTGGCAAATCAATCAAATCACCCTCTTAGCAAAAGTGTAATTTCTTATTTGCCATTTAGTAAATCTCTTAATGTAAAAAATTATAAAGAGTTTAAAGGTTATGGGTCGTCTGCCTTAATTAATAATCACCTTATAAAAATGGGTTCATCAGAATTTGTATTAAGAAAGGATTCAGATTATTTAAATAGTGGTAGTAGGGTTTATATAAGTATTGATGATGAGTTTGTGGGTTATTTTTTAGTAAAAAATGCTTATAGAAAAAGTTTAGTTGATATTGTTTCTTCATTATGCTCTCAGTTTGATTTAAAAATATTATCGGGAGATAATGATTCTGAAGAAAAATATTTAAAATCTGTTTTTGGAAATAACTCTGAAATGTTATTTAATCAAAAGCCTCAAGATAAATTAAATTTCATTAAACACTTGCAACATAACAATAAAAAAGTGTTAATGATTGGAGATGGTTTAAATGATGCTGGTGCATTAAAACAAAGCAATATTGGCATAGCCATAAGCGATAATACCAATAATTTTTCTCCTGCTTGTGATGCTATTTTATCTAGCGAAAGTTTTTCTCTTTTAAAAGAACTTATTTATTACTGTAAAAAAGAAAAAACTATTATTTTTTCAAGTTTTGTTGTTTCCATTCTATACAACATTATAGGTTTATACTTTGCTGTTCAAGGTGATTTAAGTCCGGTGATTGCTGCGATATTGATGCCTGTTAGTTCTATTAGTATTGTTTTATTAACAACTGGACTTAGTAGCTTTTATGAAGTAAAATTAAGGAAAGAAAAACTGATAAAAGTCAATATTGATAGTGATAATTATCAATAGTAAGAAACATTAACAACTTAATTTTGCAACCAATATGAGTGCGTTTTTTATTATGATAGGGGCTAGTTTATTACTAGCAATAGGTTTTTTGATAGCCTTTATATGGTCTGTTAAAACAAACCAATATGAAGATGATTACACCCCATCTGTAAGAATGCTATTTGATAATACTACAAAACAAGAAAATAAACAGGAATCAAAAAAAAATAAAACAAAGAAATATGGAACTACAAAAATTTCAGTACGATAACAAAACAGTTAAAATGTTTGCTTATGCAACCATCCTTTGGGGGTTGGTAGGTATGCTGGTTGGTTTAATAGCGGCCATTCAATTGTATTTGCCTGCCGCAAACCTATCATTACCTTATACAACTTTTGGTCGCTTGCGTCCTTTACATACAAACGCCGTAATTTTTGCATTTGTTGGTAACGGTATTTTCATGGGAGTTTACTACTCGTTACAGCGTTTATTAAAGGCGCGTATGTTCAGTGATTTTTTAAGTAAAATTCATTTTTGGGGATGGCAATTAATTATTGTTTTAGCAGCCTTAACATTAGTTTTAGGTAAAACAACTGGTAAAGAATATGCGGAATTAGAATGGCCTATTGATATTTTAATCACATTAGTTTGGGTAGTATTTGGCTGGAATATGTTCGGTACAATTATTCGTCGTCGCGAACGGCATTTATATGTTGCTATTTGGTTTTATATAGCAACGTTTGTAACGGTAGCTATGTTACATATCGTTAACTCAATTGAAATTCCTGTTTCTTTTTGGAAATCATATTCTTGGTATGCTGGCGTTCAGGATGCTTTA
>JBILOV010000186.1:0-4787 GCA_044374335.1 Bacteroidia bacterium
TAAACTATTTAAGTTTAGAACTATGGACAAAGACTCAGATAAAAAAGGCTTATTAACTGTTGGCGGTCGCGATCCTCGTGTAACAAGTGTTGGATACTATTTGCGTAAATATAAATTAGACGAATTACCTCAATTATTTAATGTATTTTTTGGAACTATGAGCTTGGTTGGTCCTCGTCCAGAGGTGCGCAAATATGTTGATTTATATAATCCGGAACAGCAGCAAGTATTATTTGTAAAGCCTGGTATTACTGATTTTGCATCATTAGAATTTTTTGATGAAAACGAATTATTGTCAAAATCTTCAAATCCAGAAGAAACATATATTAATGAAGTTATGCCACAAAAACTGGCATTAAATCGCACCTATATTAAAGAGCAAAGTTTTTTACTGGATCTTAAAATAATCTTTAATACGTTACTAAAAATTGTAAAATAGCACTATTTGTAACGCCCTATTTTTTATATTTACATTATAATTAAAAAAAACAAAAATGAAAAACCTTTCTCTAATTTTAAATGGCGTTTTAGCAATTGCAATTGCAATTTTATTTTATCAAGTTCATGCATTAAAAAATGCGGGAACATCGATTGAATCATCATCCACTGGTGTTGATGTTAAACCTACAATTGTTGCAAGTTCCACAAATTTAGGAGATGCTAAAATCGCTTATGTTAACACGGATAGTATAAATGAACATTACGATTATATTGCTGATTTCACAAAAGTAATACGAAGTAAAAAATCTACTTTAGAAGCTCAAATGCAAAGTATGACAGCTAAATTTCAGCAGGAATACGAAGCGTTTCAACAATCTGCTCAAGCTGGAGTTGCTCCTCAATCTGAATTACAAAAACAACAAACTAGTTTAGAAAGACAACAACAAGAGTTAGCTAATAAAGAATTACAATTACAAAATTTAGGCGTTGAGCTGGAAGAAAAAAACATGGAATTAAATAAAAGTGTGAAAGATTATTTATTGAAAATTAATAACGGAAGATTTGATTATATCTTATCTTATTCAGATTTAATGCCAACAATTCTGCTAACTAATCCTAAATTAGATATTACTCCTGAAGTTTTAAAAGGCATCAACGATGAGTATAATGCTAAAAAAGCTAAAAAATAATTTGAATTTATAGAATAATGGAAACTAGAAAAGATTTATTAAGTAAAATAATGCATGTTCATCATTTTCATGAAACCTTTCAAATTGGTAATGCAGATTCTATTACCTTAATTAATGAACGCGATTACACATTACGTTATAACTTAATTAAAGAAGAAAATGAAGAGTATTTAGATGCCTGCAAAAAAGGCGATATTGTTGAGATTGCAGATGCCTTAGGAGATCAGTTGTATATATTATTTGGAACCATTTTAAAACATGGTTTACAACATAAAATAGAAGAAGTGTTTGACGAAATACAACGTAGCAATATGAGTAAATTAGATGAACAAGGGCAACCCATTTTTAGAGAAGATGGTAAAATTTTAAAAAGTAATTTATATTTCCGCCCTAATATTAAAGATATTTTAGATAAGTAATTGTTGTCAGTTCTTGCAAAGTTGCGAATAAGTATTTGTTTGAATGACATCTTTGCTCCTCTAGATTTGACAAAATAAAAATTTATATATAATAAATAATACCTTCTAAATACCTATTATTTTTTTCTGTATAAAACACTTTAAAACCATTTTCCTCGAAAGCGGTTTTATGTTTTGGGTTTAAATACATACAAAATATTTTTCTTGGGTGTTGTTTCACACTTTCTTTAATCGCATTAATTACTTGTAATAAAATACTTTCTCCAAAAGGATTAAAAAAGTAAAATACACATGCATCAATTGGTATTTGATAGTTAGTAGCATCATTAAACAAAAAAATTATTTCACTTTCCGTATTTTTTTTCTTGTAAATTAATTTATTTGCAATAGCGTCATCAATTAGTTCTTTGGCAATATCCACCCCAATTAATTTAGTAAACCCACATTGTTCAGCAACAAATAACGCCCGGCCTTTACCACAACCATAATCTATTAAAGAAAATGCCTGAGTTTCTTTTGGTAATTTATTGAACATTGAAAATAAAATATAATAACTAGCACCTTGGTAATGATGGTTTTGGTCAGAACTTTCTCCTGCCAACGTTAAATTATTGAGGTTAACAATGCTATGAGTAGTAATTCCTAGTTGTTTTTCATATTTACTTTCATAACTCAACAGTTTAAACGTATTTACAATTCCTCTAAAATAAAGTGATCTAAAAAAATAGTATATATATTGAAATGTTTTCATCAACTCAAATGTATATATCTTATGTTAGACTATTGATAAATTTAATAAAAAAAATTACCTTCATACACATAAACAGTAGTTATGGAAATTGATGTAGAAGCTGAAAAAAAAGAGATATTATTTCGTTACAAAAATTTAATAAATGCATGTAAACGTCGTCTCGAAAAAGGAGATAAAGAGATTATTAGAAAAGCATTTGAAGTTTCGGTTGAAGCTCATAAAGAAATGCGCCGTAAATCTGGCGAACCTTATATTTATCACCCAATTGCCGTAGCTCAAATTTGTGCTGAAGAAATTGGATTAGGAACAACAGCAATTGTTTGTGCTTTGTTACATGACACTGTTGAAGATACTGATTTGACTTTAGAAGATGTTAAAGGAATGTTTGGTGAAAAGGTTTCGCAAATTATTGATGGTTTAACAAAAATTTCCGGAGTATTTGATCATACTTCTTCTATACAAGCTGAAAATTTCAGAAAAATGCTATTAACTCTCTCAGAAGATGTAAGGGTTATATTAATTAAATTAGCAGATAGATTACACAATATGCGCACGCTTGATCACATGAAGCGTGATAAGCAAATGAAAATTGCAGGTGAAACGTTGTATTTGTACGCACCATTAGCTCATAGGTTAGGATTAAATGCTATAAAATCGGAATTAGAAGATTTAGGTTTAAAATATACAAACGAAGATTGGTATAAAGAGGTTGTTCAAAAATTGAAAGAAACCGAACCAATGCGCAAAAAATTTATTAAAAATTTTATTGATCCATTAAATGATATTTTAAAAGAACAAGGGTTTAAATTTAAAATTTTTGGCAGACCAAAATCTATTTATTCTATTTATAATAAGATTAAAAATAAAGGAGTTCCATTTGAAGAAATATACGATTTGTTTGCTATTCGGATTGTAATTGATAGTCCGATGGATAAAGAGAAATCGGATTGTTGGAAAATTTATTCTATCATAACAGATTTTTATCATCCCAATCCTGATAGATTAAGAGATTGGATTTCAACTCCTAAAAGTAATGGTTACGAAAGTTTACATACAACCGTTATGGGACCAGAAGGCAAATGGGTAGAAGTTCAAATTAGAACTATTAGAATGGACGAATTAGCAGAAATGGGATATGCAGCTCATTGGAAATATAAAGAAGCGGCAGTAGAAAAGGAAAATAATTTAGAAGTTTGGTTACGTCGTATTCGTGAAATGTTGGATAATCCGGATCCAAATGCTTTGGAGTTTATTGACGATTTTAAATTGAATTTATTTGCTGATGAGATATTTTTATTTACTCCAAAAGGTGAAATGAGAAATTTACCACTTACGGCTACTGCTTTAGATTTTGCTTTTGAAATTCATACCAAAGTTGGAGAGCAATGTATTGGGGCTAAAGTAAATCATAAATTAGTTCCTTTAAGTTATCAATTAAAAAGTGGTGATCAGGTTGAGATTTTAACGTCTAATAAACAATTTCCTAAAGATGATTGGATTAACTATGTTGTAACTGCAAGAGCTAAATCAAAAATAAAAAGCGCATTAAAAGAAAATAGACGAAAAGTTGCCGAAGGAGGTAAAGAAATTTTAGAAAAGAAATTTTATAAATGTAAATTAGATTATACAATTCAAAATGTAAATGAGTTTGTAACCTTTTTAAAATTGCCGTCATCAAGCGAATTGTTTTATAGAACTGCATTAGGAAATGTTGATATTAAAGAAATTAAGGAGTTTGTTGATTTTAAATTACATCCTGAAAAACATAAGCCTAAGAAAAAAGAAAATAAAATTGAAGAACTAGTTACAAATGTTCGTGGTAGTTCTGATATGTTAGTTATTGGCGACGATATGCAAAAATTGGATTATGGCTTGTCTGGCTGTTGTAGCCCAATTCCTGGCGACGACGTTTTTGGATTTGTTACCGTTAATGAAGGCATAAAAATACATCGTGTTAATTGTCCAAATGCAGTTAAATTATTATCTAATTATGCTTATAGAGTTGTAAAGGCAAAATGGAATAATGATCATTTAATTTCATTTTTAGCAGGTATTAAAATTAAAGGAACTGATGAAATGGGTTTGGTTAATAATATAACTAAAGTTATTTCTAGTCAATTAAATATTAATATGCGTTCTATTAGCTTTGATACTGAAGATGGTATTTTTGATGGAACTATTATGGTATTTGTGCATGATGCTAAACATTTAAGTCATTTAATTGATAGTTTAATTAAGGTAAAAGGAGTAACGGCTGTAACGAGAATTGATAATAATTAATATAAAATCCATGACACAAGAAACTAAAGAAGCTGTAGAGAAAATATTAACAGATTATCTTGAAAAAAATAAGCATCGAAAAACATCAGAGCGATTTGCAATCTTAAATGAAATTTATTCACATGATGGGCATTTTGATATAGAAGGTCTTTATGTGATGATGAAAAATAAAAAGTATCGTGTAAGCAGAGCGACTTTGTATAATAA
>JBILOV010000154.1:0-5751 GCA_044374335.1 Bacteroidia bacterium
AAATGTTTCTATTGTTATAAACTCTATTAAAGACGACACTGATACTATTTTTAAAGCTATTCAATCTGGTGCTGTTGGATATATTGATAAACAAAGTTTCGTGATGAATTTTCATGAAGTATTTAGCAGTATTGATAATCAAGGAGCCTACATGACTCCGAAAATTGCAAGAAAAGTATTTAGCTTTTTTCAAAAATCAACTAATGTTTATGAAATGTTGTCAGCCCGCGAAACAGAAGTTGTTCAAGGTATTTTAGATGGGTTAAGCTATAAATTGATTGCAGATCGTTACGAAATATCATTGGATACTGTTAGATTTCATATTAAAACTATTTATCGAAAACTGAAAATTAATAGTAAATCACAACTCTTTAATATCTTTAAATTTAAGCCCTAACTTCAATAGTAATTAAAATTATTTTACTAAAATAGTTTGGTCAATTGATTTTAAAATAATTTCACATGCTTTAATTATGTCATCATCTGTAATAATGAATGGAGGTGTTATTCTCATACTATGAGAATTAAATAAAAACCAATCTACTATTAAACCATTTTTCACGCAGGTTTCAATAATTCTAAAATTCAAGTCAGTGTCTTCAAAATCAATAGAAAGCATAAAGCCTTTTCCTTTTATGTTTTTGATGGCAGGATGAATTAATAAGGAACGAATTAAAGTGGATTTGCGCTCTATATCATCCATTAATTTTTCTGATTGAATAGTTTGTAAACAAGCTAATGAAGCTGCGCAACAAACTGCATTTCCGCCAAAGGTATTAATGTTTCCTAGCACAGGATTGTGACTAAATTCATTCAGTAATTTTTGAGAACTAATAAAACAACCAATAGGTAAACCGCCACCCATTCCTTTAGCTAATAACAAAATATCGGGAACAATACCTGTTTGCTCAAATGCAAAAAATGTTCCACTACGTCCAAATCCATTTTGAATTTCATCTAAAATCATCAAAGCACAATGCTCGTTACATTTTTTTCTGATGGCTTGTAAAAACTCATTACTTGCTATAGTATAGCCAGTTTCACTTTGCACAGGTTCTAAAATAACAGCGGCAGTTTTAAAGGTGATATATTGATTAACGTCTTCAATAGAATTATATTCTAGTATTCTAACATCAGGTAATAAAGGTCTGAAAGCTTGTTTAAATTCTTCGTTACCCATAACGCTCAACGCGCCATGTGTGCTGCCATGATAAGAGTCCCTAAAACAAATAATCTCTGTTTTTCCTGTTACGCGTTTAGCTAATTTTAAGGCGCCCTCGGTTGCTTCGGTTCCTGAATTAGTATAGAAAACAGAATTTAAATTTGGTGGTAATAAATCAGTTAATGCTTTTGCTAATTTAATTTGTGGCGCTTGCACGTATTCGCCATACACCATTAAATGCATATATGTTTCAGCTTGTTGTTGAATTGCCTTTACAACATTTGGATGACAATGCCCCACATTACTAACGGAAATACCAGAAATAAAATCAAGGTATGACTTATTTTGAGTATCGTATAAATAAACACCTTGTGCTTTTACTATCTCCAAATCCATTGGTTTTGGTGAGACCTGAGCAATATGATTTAAAAATAGTTGTCTGTTAGAAATTTGCATGGATAAATAATTACTAAAATAGAACGCCGATTACTCAAATAAAAATATGAATGATATTTATAAGATTTTCATTTCATATTAATCGAGTTTAATCAGCGTTCTATTACAAATTTTTCTAAAAGAAATCAAAAAAGAACATAACAGCAGCTTGAGTTGCTTTTACGCCTTTAGCTGAACCAATTATACTACCATCTTTGCGAACATCACCATTTGATTCAATTTTACCTTTTATACTACCACTTAATCTAACATCGCCATTAGATTCTACTTTTCCAACAATCGAACCATTTTTACGAATATCACCATTTGATTCAATCTTTCCTTTTATACTGCCATTAACACGAATATCACCGTTTGATTCAAACTTACCTTTGATACTACCATTTAAACGAACATCGCCGTTTGATTCAATTTTCCCAAAAATAGAACCGCTTTTTCTCAAATCTTGCGCTTGGGTGCTGTTAACCGTAAAAAAAGCAGCAGCTGCTAATACTAACATTTTTAATTTCATAATTTTTAATTTTAAGATTATTAAATAAATGTAATAAGGAAATTAAACAATGACTAATTTTTAGTTGATTTTTTTATCGACATGTTAATTTTATACCTTCCAATTTTTTCAATTTTTCTTCGCATTGCTCACTCTTTGCTTTTCTAATACTAAAAGATATTTCGCAATCTGTATCAAATTCTTGCGCTGAAATTTTACAATCTAATTGCTTTAATAATTTCATCACTTCATTTAATTGTTCAAAAGGAAACTGAATCGCGTAATTAAATTCAATAAATTTTTCAATAATAGTTGATTCCTTAATAACTTCTGCCGCTGAATTTTTGTAAGCCTGAATTAAACCTCCTACACCCAACAAGGTTCCGCCAAAATAGCGCACCACAACTATTAAAATATTAGTTAAGTCGTTTGATTGTATCTGACCAAGAATGGGCTTACCGGCTGTATTACTTGGCTCACCATCATCATTGGCTCTGAAATTTAATTTATCCGCACCTAAACGATAAGCGTAGCAATGATGATTGGCACTGGGATGTTCTTTTTTTAATTGTGTTAAAGCTTGTTTAATTTGTTGTTCATTTTCTACAGGAAAAGCAACCGATAGAAACTTACTGCCTTTATCTTTATAAAGAATTTCTGATTTTTTTTCGATTGTTAAATAGGTATCACTAAACAACATCATTTTATTTAATCAATTGAGGCATCAATCCTAAAATTAAAATGGCTAACAAACTTAAACCAATTCCCAACCAATTTTTTGGTGATAATCTTTCTTTAAAAACCACAACTGAAATTAATGTAGAAATGGTTAAAATACTTAAATTATTAATTGGGAATAATGCAGAAGGTTCTAATATATTGGTATTTAAAGCCGAAATAATAAAATACATGGTTCCAAAATTAATAGTTCCTAAAATAATTCCCGCAGGTATAGCTTTGCCTTGAAATTTTTCTTTTGTAATTATCATTTGATACAACAATACAATAAATCCAAAAACAAATGCAGTTGCAAAAATGGTAGATAAAAATGCATCAAAATCATCTTCCTTTAGTAAATAACGTTGAGCATAATTAATGGAAGAATCTATGATGCCACTACATATAAAAATAATTACAGGAAATAACCACCAAAATTTTTGAGAGACATTTTGTTTATCTTCTTTATGAGAGACTAAATAAACAGCTGCAATAGCTAGTAGTATTCCAATAATTTTTGCTAATGATAAAATATCTCCGTAAAAAATTACAGCAATTGAAATAGGCACAACAACCGACATGCGATTTGCAACTTGTGCCACCGAAATACCTGATTTTGCTGTTGTTTCTGCAATTACAAATAAGCTACTAATAAATACAATACCTAAACCAATGGCAACATAAATCCACGATTGCTCAATTATATTAAGTGGTGTTACATTTGATTTAGTTGTAACAAAACCTAATATACCTGCTACAACATAATTGACAATAATCGCTTGAAAGGCATTAATATTTTTAACTGCAATTACTTTAAATGAAATTCCAAAAAGGACGGAAACAAAAATAGAAAGAATTAAAAAGATCATGTTATGTGTTTAAGATGATTTGTAACAAATCGCTACCACTATTTTTAGTTATTGAATTATTTAAATGTATTGTGGGTGCAACTATCCCATGTTCAAATGTTTTACTTTGATTTATAAATACACGAGCTTCATCCCAAGCATTTAAATTCATAAAATCAGTAATTGTATTGGTTCCACCTTCTATAATAATACTGGCAATTCCATTTTTAAAACAATAATCTAAAACTTCCTGAACTTTATTATTCCAATCAATTTTTACATAGTTCACATTATTTTTTACATCGTTTAAAATAGAGTTAAAAATAATTGTTTTAGCATCACTATTAAATATATATAAGTCTGGCGGAAAATCTACTGCCTTTGACATTACTAATCGAACTGGATTGTTACCTTCTGCCAATCGAGCCGTTAAATAAGGGTTATCAGCTATCAGCGTATTATAACCAATTAAAATAGCCTGCTCTTCGGTTCGCCACTGATGAACTAATTGTTTACTTTCTTTACCCGTAATCCAATTATCTTCTTTATTTTTTGGCAACGGTATTTGACTGATAAAACCATCCTGTGTTTGAGCCCATTTTAAAATAATATAGGGGCGATTTTTTTCATGAAAAGTAAAAAAACGTTTATTTAATTCTCTGCACTCTTCATCTAAAATACCATATTCAACTTCAATGCCAGCATCTTTTAATTTTTGAATACCTTTTCCTGCTACTAAAGGGTTTGAATCTAAATTACCAACTACAACTTTTTTGATGCCTTTACTGATAATTAAATCGGCACATGGCGGCGTTTTACCATGATGTGAACAAGGTTCTAAGGTTACATAAAGTGTTGAGCTTTTTAGTAATTCATCACTAACTTGCTTAATTGCATTTGGTTCAGCATGTGGGCCGCCATAAAATTCATGATAACCTTCAGCTATAATAATTCCATTATTTACAATAATACAGCCAACCATAGGATTAGGAGCAACCTTACCCAATCCTTTTGCTGCTAATTGCAAACAGCGTTGCATATATGTTTCGTGCGAATTAATGTTATTTTATCTCTTTACAATATTAAGCAATCATTTGATTTTAAACACTTATTTCCATTATTTCTATCAAAATCAAATTGTTATTTACTCTATATATTTATTACTTTTAACGCATGCTAAAATCAATGACAGGCTTTGGGAAAGCCACAAAAGAATTTGAAAATAAAACAGTCAGTGTTGAAATACGTTCTCTTAACAGTAAAAATTTAGATTTAAGTTTACGTTTATCTTCTGTTTACAGAGATAAAGAACATGAACTAAAAAGCGAAATCACTAAATTATTAGAACGTGGTAAAATTGACTTATCTATTTACGTAGAATCTAAATTAATTGAAACTCCTGTTGAAGTAAATTCGGAATTAGCTAAATCATATTATGCAAAAATAAAACAATTAGCTATTGATTTAAACGAGCCTCAAACTAATTTGTTAGCTCATGTTTTAAAAATGCCTGATGTTTTAAAATCTGAACGCAAAGAACCAAATGAAAATGATTGGAAAGATATTCAAGAAGTTGTTTATACAGCCATTACAGCGTTAAATAAATTCAGAGAAGATGAAGGAAAATCAATTGAAAAAGATTTCATGGATAGACTAACTATTATTTCTGATTCGTTAGAGAAAATTAAGGAGCATGATGGAAGTCGCGTTCAAAACATAAGAGATAGAATTAAAAAAAATTTAGAAGAAGTTGTTGGAAAAGATAAAGTAGATAACAATCGTTTTGAACAAGAATTAATTTATTATATTGAAAAGTTAGACATCAATGAAGAAAAAGTGCGTTTAAAAACACATTTAGATTATTTTATTAAAACCATGAAAGAACCTGCCGGTGGAAGAAAGTTAAATTTTATAGGGCAGGAAATTGGAAGAGAAATAAATACAATTGGCTCAAAAGCTAATGATGCCGAAATGCAAAAATTGGTTGTTTTAATGAAAGATGAATTAGAAAAAATGAAAGAGCAAACTAATAACGTCTTGTAATATGAACTTATTTAAACTATCAGGTATTTTATCTT
>JBILOV010000276.1:0-3135 GCA_044374335.1 Bacteroidia bacterium
ATTGAATAATTATTTATTTTTCAAAAATATCACTAAACCATTCAGAAGTACTCCAATTAGCAGTATTCTGACTTGTTTGCACCCTAACTTCTTTACCAATAAGACTTTGAGCTTTAGAATATACTCTATCAGCAGATTCTTGGTATTTACTTCTACTCATAACCAAACTTTGATTATTTGTGTTTGTAATCTTCACTACTCTATCATCTTTAGTTACATTTTTTAATGTTCCAAAATCATTTATAACAAATCCCATTTTACTATAATTTTAATTTTCCTACTCATTTGGCTTTTAGGATTATGCCCCGTTTTTCAAGTGGGTTCTGGTCTCCACTGCAATTTATATTTATCAAAATTAAAAGAACGATGTCGATGTTAGTTTTTTGTTCTCGTCAAGCAGTGAACTATAACGGTTTCAAGCTAAATTCCGTTTGGGGATTTGAAACTTTTTCTACCGAAATATTACTAACAAAGCTATAATTTTATTAGACATTTGCAAAGCAAAAATAAACGTCTTTCGCGGGAGCGACTGCTTTTGCAAATGCCGAAGCCGAATGCCCAAATGGGATTTAGGTTGTGTTATACGGTCGGCGTTTTTTCTCCGGTTAGTTTACTTCAATATAAACAAATAGATTACTGTCCAAATGCCAACAAAGAACAAACCTAGAAACAATGTGTTTAAGTTTTTTTTGAGGTCTTTTTTAATTAACAATCTGTATAAGAACCAACCAACGAAAACAACAAAGAATACAAGTGGAATATAAAGTCTAAACATAGTGTGATTTTAAAATATCTATAACAAAGCTAGATATTTTAAGTCAATATCAAATAGATATTTCAAGTTTCTCTGCGGTTAGGTCGATACGTTTCGTTGATTACGTTTAGGTCTACCGAAACTTACAAACCAAATTTGTTTTCTGCATTTAGGTCAGCCGAGTTTAGTGAGGTCAAAACGATGCGTGATAATTTTGTTTCTGAATTGTCGCCACCGAATTTGAAAAGTGAAATAAAAGAATTTGAACTTTGTTGTCGAAATGTAGTTTGATGGTTCTCGTCTAACGCTGCCGTATAACGTATCGGGGCTTTGCGTAGTAGCCCTTAGTAGAAACTTAAAATTAACCACGACACTTGATAGGGCTATTACGCAAAACCCTTGTTATGTGCCGTTTTTATCTCACAAAATATGAATATAACAGTAAAAGATTTAATTGGCTTATCCGCAGAAGATAACCTAAAATTAGTAAGAAGTTTGTTAGAAAACCGCAAACCAAAAGAAGGCAGTTTTGATTATGGATTTGAAACTCACGGAGCAATAGGAATAGTTGTCGGCATTAAATTGACACACCCTATTCAGGTTTGGCAAACCAATAAGAGAAAATCAAATAAAAGTCCGATAGTAATAACCATTGAAAAGCACACTCCGTTGTTTTAAAATGGCACATAACTAACTTATACCCGTCATTTAATATCGGGTATAAGAATTATATTGTCCTATATCCGCTATTTTATGGCGCATATTTATTTTAACATATTTTGCTTCTTTACTCATTTCTTTTTCAATAGTTAAAATTGCGCCCCCATACTCACTATCAAATATACTTTTTTTGTTATAATAAATCAAACGGGCTTTTTATTTTTCCTAACTCTCTTGTGCTCACATGCGTATAAATCTCAGTAGTGCGACTGCTGCTGTGCCCCAATAATTCTTGTATATAACGTAAATCGGTTCCGTTTTCAAGTAAATGAGTAGCATAACTATGCCTCAGCCAATGTAAACTCACTGGTTTTTTTATTCCGCATTTATTTAACGCTTGTTTTAGTACATTTTGCAAACTCCTCTCGTCATACATTTCCTCTTTTTTTTGTCCTTCAAATAAATAAATCATAGGCTTGTAGGCCAGATAATATGATCGCAACATTTCCACTATTTTTTCACTCAGGGGCGTTATACGGTCTTTTCTTCCTTTTGATTGCCTTATAATTAACAAACCTCGTTTCGAGTCCACGTCCGTTAACTTCAATCGCAATAATTCTCCACATCTCAATCCGCAACTATAAATTAAACTTAACATGGCTTTGTGTTTTATATTGCCATGCGCATTTAGTATTAATTTTATTTCTTCTTTACTCAATACATTTGGTAATAACTTTGGGTTTTTGGGACGATGTATCAAATCAATGTTAATGCTTTTTAATAGCGTAATTCTAAAAAACAACTTCACTGCATTTACTACCTGATTTTGATACGAAGCCGAAAGTTTATTGGCCAAAATATAACAGTTGTTAAACTCTAGCAAATCTTCGTTAGTTATTTCTTCGCTCTTTTTTTGGGAATGATAACTTAAAAATACCTTGATGGCATTTACATAGGTATTGATTGTGTTTTCGCTATATCTGCGCGAATGCATCCAATTTTCAAATGCCACTATTTTGTTTAAGCTATCCACGCAGGGAGTTTGTAAATGACTTATTGTGTTTGTTAAGGCAGTCTGCTGCGGTTTAATAAAGTCAGCATGATATTCATTCTTTTTAAATACACGCACATGGTATTTGAAAAATAAATCGCATACGTTTTCAAACACTTTTTCGTGGTATGCAATATGCCAGGCTCTTTGTGTGGAGCTCCATTGGGCTTTTAATTCATTTCGCACTAGCGAAGTGGTTTCCGAATCATTTTCAAACCTCAAAAATACTCTCGGGTTATTTTTGTGTATTACATGTTCTATGGTTAACTCTTTAATCATAAAACAAAATTCCTAAAAATTATAGCAGTATATTGCTATATTTTGTAGCAAAATGAAATTATGCATAAAGTAAAAAGATTTTTAAAAAATAAAATGAAAGTAATTTCTTATAAGGATGAGGTCTCAAAAGTTCTAAATCGTCCTACTGAATTTATTTCAGCATCTGCAAATAATTTATTTTAAGATTATTAGATTCTGAAACAATTTCAGAATAACAATAAAATCATCTGTTGAGACAAACTCATCTTCGTAATTACTATTTAGAAGGCAATAATTTTGCCTTGCATTCTCCAAAACCAATTCGTACAAGCTCGTTTTGGCAGTAACCTCTTAAAATAACGGTATCATTATCATTAATAAATTTACGCTCCGTACCATCATTTAATGTAAG
>JBILOV010000013.1:0-19980 GCA_044374335.1 Bacteroidia bacterium
AGCTTTTGGTTTTAAATTAAAAAATATCGGCGGATCAAATTTAATTATTTCTTCAGCTAATGGCAGCTGCGGTTGTACAATACCTGAATATCCTAAAAAACCAATTTTACCAGGTGAAGAAGCAATCATAAATGTTGTTTTTGCAAGTGAAGGAAAATCAGGCGTTGTAGAAAAATCAGTTACTATTGTTACTAACTGTGAACCAAGTACAAGAATTATTTACATTAAAGCAAATATTATTGTACCTACCAGCGCTAATCCAAACGAATTGCCAACGGCACACTAGAAACTAAAATATATACCCAAATCAATATAATATGATTACGAATCAATACGAATATACGAATCTGTGTATGCATAGCATAGCACATTTCTATTCGTATATTCGTACTAAATATTTAATTAACTAACAAATAACATAAACAAAAAACAAACATGAACAATTTAGTAATTTTAATGGGCGGTGGTGCAGCTGGAGGAAATCCAATAACTCAAATAGTACCTTTAGTTTTAATCGTAGTAGTATTTTATTTCTTTATGATTAGACCTCAAATGAAAAAAGCAAAAGAAACAAAAAAATATATTGAGGCATTAAAAGTAAACGATAAAATTTTAACTATCGGTGGCATATATGGTACAATAAGCAAAATAAACGATGATGGAACTATCATCATTGCTGTTGAAGATGGATCGAAGATGAAGATTTCGAAAAATGCTGTTTCTCAAGATGCTACTTTATCTTTAAACCAAACTACCTAATAGTATGAAATCGTCAAATGCCATAACGCGCATTCGGCGTTTATTATTAAGTAAAAAAATTGTTACTTTTTTAATTTGTTTAGGCATTGCATCATTACTATGGATGGTGCATGCTTTAAACATAAATTACAAATACACCATTCACGTACCAGTAACATTTTTAAATCTCCCCGCCAACAAAGTCATAGTTGGAGAATTACCAGAAGTACTTGACATAGAAATTAAAGCGAGTGGATTAAAATTAGTTTTTATTACTCTGAAAAATAAAATAAATCCTGTAGTTATTGATTTTAATTTATTAAAAAATAACGCCAAATCTCAAGCATATTCAATTAGCAACGGAAATTTTAATTTACAAACTGCTATAAATTTTGATGTTGAAGTTCTTAAAATAAGACCAGATACGTTATTTTTTTCAGGGACTAAAGGAAAATCCAAACTATTACCCATCAAAGCAAACCTTAAGGTTAATTGTTTACCTGGATACTCTATTGTTTCAAAAACAATAATTAATCCTGCTTATGTTAGTGTAACCGGCGATAGTTTAGATTTGTTGAAAATGGATACGGTATTTACCTATTTTGTAAATTTAAAAGATATCAAAGAAAATTTTACATCCTCTGTTCATCTAAAAAAACCTTATTCTTCTTTAAATTACAATGTTAAGGATGTGCAATTAAGTTTTAGTGTTGACAAACTAACGGAAGCAACTATTAAAATTCCTATTCAAATTATGAATAACGATGAAAAAGAAAATATAAAATTATTACCTAGCGTTGTTACCATTAAATATTTAGTTGCCATGAAAGAGTATGAATCTGTAAATACTAATTCATTTAAGGCTATTGTAAACTACCAATATATTAAAGAAAAACGAAAAATTTTACCGGTAGAAATTATCAGAACGCCCTCTGAAGTGAAAATTATAAAAACAGAACCAAACTCAATTTCATATTTAATATATAAATAATGATTGTAGGCTTAACAGGTGGCATAGGAAGCGGAAAAACAACAGTAGCAAGATTATTTGAAACAATGGGTTGTTCAATTTATAATTCCGACGAAAAAGCAAAAGAATTATATTATAATGACTCAGTAAAAAAACAAGTCATAAATTTACTCGGGAACGAAGCTTATTTAAATGAGTATGAAATTAATAAAGAATATATTTCAAAAAAAATATTTTCAAATACACAATTACTTCAACAAATAAATAAAATAATTCACCCAGCTGTAAAAGAAGATTTCATTCAATTTCAATCTAAACATTCGCCCGAAACCTTAATTATTAAAGAAACCGCATTACTATTTGAAACCGGAATTTACAAAGAATTAGATTATAGTATCTTAGTAACAGCACCAGTTTGGTTAAAAATTGAACGCGTAATAAAGCGAAACAAAGTAACAAAAGAAGATGTTGAAAAACGTATGTTAAGTCAATGGTCTGATGAACGAAAAACTCCACTTGCTAATTTTATAATCGTAAACGATAATAGTCAAGCCTTGATTCCGCAAGTATTGCAAATTTTAAAAAAACTAAAACAACATGCATAAGCGTGATTATTTAGTAAAACAATTTGAAGAGTTTGGCAAGGTAATGGCTATTCTATTGGGATTAAAAAGGGATGAAAACTACCCAAAACTGTTTGAATTAATAAATGAGTCAATAAAAAAATATACATCTTCCGAAGTTGATTATGTTGAATCTTTAATCAATGAGCAATTCATTGATATACTTACCATAGAAAAAAATTAAATGATGAGCAATTAAAAATGCTCGCTGATTTACTATTTGAAAAAGCAAACTATTATTTCAATTCCCAACAAAATTCAGAGTTAAAATTAAAAGGCATAAATTGCTATAAAAAATCATATGTTATTTATTTATTTTTAAAAGAACAGACAACACTCACCTACTCTTTAGATATGCATTACAAACTAGAGTTGCTATCTAAAATGAAACTCTAATATTTTAGGCATTCATAATCATACCGCGCTTTGATTGCAATCCATTTTTCAAGCTAAGGTATAAAAAGCATTTTCGCTACAATTCTTCGCATAAACTTCTCTATTATTAGCACATATCATATACAATAAATATTAGGTTTTAAAACACATTCTATTGATTTTTTGTAGAAAATCTCTATATTTGAGAGATGGAATTTTCTGCAGGTCAAATAGCAGCCTTATTAGGCGGAACAGTAGAAGGGGATGAAAACACAATGGTTTCTAACCTTTCAAAAATTGAAGAAGGTATACCAGGTACTTTGTCATTTTTAGCCAATCCCAAGTACACTAATTATATTTATGAAACCAATGCAAGTATTGTTATTGTAAATAATTCATTAACACTCGAAAAACCAATAAAATCGACCTGTACATTAATTAGAGTAGAAGATTCTTACGCGAGTTTTGCTACTTTATTAGAAATGTACAATCAATTTAAAGGTAATAAAGTTGGTATTGAACAACCTTCTTTTATTAGTGAAAATGCAAAACATGGCACAGATTGTTACATTGGTGCTTTTGCATATATCGGTCAAAATGTAAAAATTGGGAATAACACAAAAATTTATCCTCACGTTTATATTGGCGATAATTGCATTATTGGAGATAACACAACCTTATTTTCAGGAGTAAAAGTGTATCACGAATGCAAAATTGGTAGTAATGTTACTGTTCATGCAAATACGGTTATTGGTAGTGATGGATTTGGTTTTGCACCTCAGGATGGAAAAGAATTTGCTAAGGTTCCTCAAATTGGAAATGTAGTTATTGAAGATAATATTGAAATAGGATCAAATTGCGCAATTGATAGAGCAACGTTGGGTTCTACTACTTTACATAAAGGTGTTAAATTAGATAATTTAGTACAAATTGCACATAATGTAGAAGTTGGAGAAAATACCGTCATTGCAGGTTTATCAGGTGTTGCTGGCTCAACCAAAGTTGGTAAAAATGTAATGATTGCCGCTCAGGTGGGAATTGTTGGGCATATTAAAATTGCCGATGGAGTAAAAATTGCCGGACAAGCAGGTGTTGGTTCTTCTATTTTAAAAGAAAACGAAATAGTTCAAGGTTCCCCATCGTTTCCATTAGGAGATTTTAGAAGAAGCTATGTGCTTTTTAGAAACTTGCCAAAATTAAACGATAGAATTAGAGATATTGAGAAAAAATTGGGTAACGAGTAAATATGACCATGATAAAATTTAAATAAATAATTAAATCTAAAAACAGACATTATCTAATTATTGAATTGAGTAATTGACTATTTTAAAATTATGAGCGATAAACAAAGAACCATTGACAAAGCAGTTTCTATAACAGGTAAAGGCTTGCACACAGGAGCTCCTGTAACATTAACATTTAATCCAGCTCCCGAAAATCACTGGTATAAATTTCAACGAATAGATTTAGAAGGTCATCCAATTATAGATGCAGATTGTGATTTAGTAGTTGATACGTCAAGAGGAACTACTTTAGAAAAAAATGGAGCAAGAGTTCATACTACTGAACATGTATTAGCGGCTTTAGTAGGCATGGGAATTGACAATTGTTTAATACAAGTTACTGGTCCTGAAATGCCAATAATGGACGGCAGCTCATTAAATTTTATTGAAATTTTAGAAACTGTTGAAATTGTTGAACAAGAAGCTGAACGTAATTATTTTGAATTAACAGAAAACTTAACATACGAAGATCCCATTAAAAAAGTAGAGATGTTGGCGGTTCCTCAGGATGAATTTAGGATAACCGTAATGGTTGACTATGGAAGCGAAGTGCTAGGAACGCAACATGCCAGCATGTATAATGTAGGTGAATTTAAAAAAGAAATTGCTCCTTGCAGAACATTTGTTTTTTTAAGAGAACTAGAAGCATTGCTTGCTCACAACCTAATTAAAGGTGGCGATATGGATAATGCCATTGTTTTAGTTGACAGCGATTTACCTGAAGAAAAATTAAATCATTTACGCAAAGTATTTAATAAGCCAGATGTTGAAGTAAAAGGACGTGGTGTATTAAATAACACAAAACTTAGATTTTTTAATGAACCTGCTAGACATAAATTATTAGATATTGTTGGCGACTTAGCATTAGTTGGCAGACCATTAAAAATACATGTTCTGGCTGCTCTCCCTGGCCATGCAGGCAATGTAGCTTTTGCAAAAAAATTAAAAGCTTTAGCTAAGACACAAAAGATTGAGAAAGACTATCCAAAAGTAGATTTATCACAACCACCACTATTAAATACAATTGAAATAATGAAGTTGTTACCTCACAGACAACCGATGTTATTAATTGATAAAATCATGGAACTATCATTAGAACACGTAATTGGTGTAAAAAACGTGACAATGAACGAGGATATTTTCAAAGGCCATTTTCCAGGAAATCCAGTATTTCCAGGTGTATATTTAATTGAAGCCATGGCTCAATGTGGTGGAATTTTAGCTTTAAAAACAGTACCTGATCCAGAAAACTATTTAACTTTTTTCATGAAAATTGATGGAGTTAAATTCAGACAGCAAGTTGTACCTGGTGATACCGTTGTATTTAGTTTACAATTAATTACTCCAATTCGTCGCGGTATTTGCCACATGAAAGGTGTTGCCTATGTTAACAATAAACCAGTAATGGAAGGAGAAATGATGGCGCAAATTGTAAAGCTGAAAGATACTGAAGTAAAAAATAAGGAAGCACAATTAGTATAAGATTTCAATATAACAATAGAATATGATTTCACCTCTTGCAAACGTTAGTTCAAAAGCTCAAATAGGAAAAAATGTAACGATTGAACCATTCGCTACAGTATACGAGGATGTAGTTATTGGAGACAATACTCACATTCATCCAAATGCAATTATTTATCCAGATACTACTATTGGCAATGGATGTCAAATTTTTCCTGGAGCCTTAATTGGTATTGTTTCTCAAGATTTAAAATATAAAGGAGAAAAAGCAAAAACTACTATTGGTAATAATACCATCATTAGAGAATATGCAACAGTTCATAAGGGTACAGCAGATAGAATGTTAACTGCAATTGGAGATAACTGTTTAATTATGGCTTACGCTCATGTTGCACATGATTGTATTATTGGAAACAATGTTATACTTGCAAATTATGTTGGTTTAGCAGGTCATGTTACAATTGAAGATTTTGTGATTATTGAAGGATATACAGCTATCCAACAGTTTATCATAATTGGTGCTCACAGCTTTTTAGCAGGTGCATCAAAAGTTCGTAAAAATGTTCCTCCTTTTATTCGTGTTGCCCGCGACCCACTACAATATATTGGTGTAAATACAGTTGGTCTTTCGCGAAGAGGTTTTGATAAAGAGATTATCAATCAAATTGAAGATATATACCGTTTAATGTTTGTTCGCGGACATAATGTAACTAATGCTTTAGAATTGATAGAACAAGAGATACCTATTTCAAAAATAAAGACTCAAATTATAGACTTTATAAAAAATTCGAAAGACGGTATCGTAAAAGGAATATAAATTAATCAATTTGGTTTTGAGCAATTTGATAATTAGTTTAAAATTTACTACACATAATTTACAACTCATAACTAAAAATGTCACGTATACTTACAGGAATACAAAGCACAAACATCCCTCATTTAGGAAATATTTTAGGAGCTGTTTTACCTGCCATCGAATTAAGCAAACAACATGGAAATGAATCTCTTTTTTTTATTGCAGATTTACATTCATTAACTACCCAAAAAGATGCAACACAAAGAATAAATAGTGTAAACTCAGTTGCTGCAACTTGGTTAGCATTTGATTTTGATACAGAAAAAAACATGTTGTATCGTCAAAGTCGCATACCTGAAGTGTGTGAATTGACCTGGTATTTAAGTTGTTTTACTCCATTCCCCATGTTAGCCAATGCACATTCATTTAAAGATAAATCGGAAAGATTAAGCGATGTTTATGCTGGATTATTTACCTATCCTGTTTTAATGGCTGCTGATATTATTTTATATGATGCCGAATTTGTTCCAGTTGGAAAAGACCAGGTACAACATATTGAAATTACCAGAGACATTGCATCTAAATTTAACTCACACTATAGTAAGGAAATATTTGTAGTACCCCAAGCAAAGATTGATGAAAACGTAATGATTGTTCCAGGAACAGATGGGCAAAAAATGAGTAAATCGTATAACAACTTCATCAATATATTTTTACCGGAAAAAGAATTATTAAAATCTGTAAAAACAATTGTAACTGATGCAACACCTCTAGAAGAACCAAAAAATCCGGATACATGTAATGTGTTTAAACTATTTGCGTTGTTAGCTGATAATAATCAAATTTCAGAAATGCGAGCTAATTATTTACAAGGTGGTTACGGTTATGGTCATGCAAAAACAGCCTTGTATGAATTAATTTTATGTAAGTTTGAAAAACCACGTCACCGTTATACCAGTTTAATGAATGACACTAATACGTTAGAAAAAGAATTACAAATTGGCGAAGGTAAAGCAAGAAAAATTGCTCAAGAAAAATTAAAACAGGTAAGATCTATTTTAGGTTTTTAATTTTTAAATCAGTAAAAGAAATAATGTAGACAAAGGCTATTGTGTATAAATTATTGCCAAAATTTAAAACAAAAAAGCTACAATAATATTGTAGCTTTTTTTAATGGTTTAAATTTTAATTTTCTGACCCAAACGCAATGTTTTATTCTGTTTAATGCCATTTTTTTTGCAAATAGCTTTTATTGTAGTATGATTTCTTTGAGCGATGCGCCCAAGTGTATCTCCTTTTTTTACTTTGTAAATTTTACCAGATTTAGATTTTGAACCACTGACACGAGTTAAATTTAAATCTCTTTTTTGACGAGAATGTAAAGCTCTTAAATCATATTTAGTTTCAACATCTGATTTAGTAATCATTACAGTGTTGTTTTTTAAATTGCCACTTGCAAAATCAATAAAATCTTCTGCATCAATAGCTTGGCCTAAATAACGCATTTCGAAATGTAAATGCGATCCAAATGAATGCCCTGTGTTTCCACCTAATCCTATAACTTGCCCAGCTTCAACTGTTTGACCAGGTTCAACTAATATTTTTGATAAGTGAGCATAAACAGTTTCTAACCCGTTTTTATGTCGTATTATAACAACATTACCATAGCTTCTGTTTAATTTAGCTATTCTTACCATTCCATCAAATGCAGAACCAACAGTATCACCAGTTTCTAAATCAATGTCGGTACCATAATGAGGTCGTTTTTTTCTCCAACCAAATTCAGATGTTACATTCCCGTTAAATGGTAATACAAAACCACAATCTGTAGGTTCGGTAAGGTTAATAGTTGCTGAATCTTTTTTAAAACATTGAACAAAAGAGTAAGGGTGAATAGTTGCAGTATCCCAACTTGCATATAAATCGTTTGATGGAAAAGCTAATAATGAATCGACTTCCTCATCTTGATGATCATGTTCATCTGAAGAAACAGCTAAAATAAGTGGGTTTATTACAACTTTACTTGTATCATCTCTTTTTACAATTTTCTTTTTTCCATCATCTTTAACCGGTTTCTCATCAGGTGTAAAAATTGATGAATTTGGTTTAATAATTGTAGTCAAGGCAACTGGAGAAAACGCACTTAAAAGTAATGATGTTCCCATCATTAATAAAAAGCTATATTTTTTTTTTGTTTTCAAGATTGTAATTTATGCCTCTCAATGCAAATATGTTGTTTTTTTTGGAAAAACTATTGTTAAATGCTGTTAATCGCCTTAAAGTTATTAACAATTCTGTAAAATCGGCTATTTTTAAATTATATACAAGCTTATTTACAAAAAGGTTACAGAATTGATTTAATAATTTAAAATTTCAGGAGACTTTCGTAGTTAGGTATATCTTTTAAAACTTTTGGTACCCGGTTTTCTAATTTTAAAAAAATATGTTGTAAGCCATTACTTAAAAAAATAGCAGGAACATTTAGTTCTAAATTATAACGTAACGCCTGGTTAATAGTTTGTTGATCTATTTTTATTTTAGGAGACTTGCATTCAATTATTAACAGAGGAATTAAACTTGAATTGTATATTACAATATCGGTTCTTCGTTTGGTATTATTCAATAATAACTGTTTTTCAACCGAAATCATTGAAACAGGAACTTGTTTATGATTAATCAGATAATGTATAATATGCTGTCTTACCCATTCTTCAGGGGTAATATCTATAAATTGCTTGCGTATAATATCAAATAACTGTAATGTGCCTTTCACATTTTTTTGAAAACGAAAGTCTACAATTGGAAAATTTAAAACAGGTAATGACATGCAATTTATTAATGATATAAAGATATGGTAAAATAATAATGTTGTATAAGATAATAAATACTTTGTACCTTAGCTAAAATATAAAATTGATAGATGAACTATCCATGTTACTGTCAAAAAATCTTATGCAAAAATGGATAAACCAAATGAAAAATTAAAATAAAATAGAAATGAAAACGAAATATGAAATAGTAAATAATTGGTTACCACGTTATACAGGAAAAAAATTAGAAGATTTTGGAAAATATATATTACTAACCAACTTTGGAGGTTATGTTAAAATGTTTGCAGAATGGAATAAAGTTGAGGTTGAGGGAATAGATAGACCAATGCAAACAGCTACTTTTGATAATATTACCATTATTAATTTTAGTATGGGAAGTGCTATGGCTGCCACCATTATGGATTTATTAACTGCAATTGATCCTAAAGCCGTTTTATTTTTAGGAAAATGTGGTGGTTTAAAAAAGAAAAATCAAATTGGCGATTTAATTCTTCCAATTGCCGCTATTAGAGGAGAAGGAACATCAAACGATTATTTCCCCAGCGAAGTCCCGGCTTTACCATCATTTAATCTCCAAAAAGCAATTTCATATACAATTCGTTTAAGTGGAAGAGATTATTGGACAGGAACCGTTTACACTACTAACAGAAGAGTTTGGGAACATGATGAAGTCTTTAAAGAATATTTAAGAGTTATTCGCGCTATGGCTATTGATATGGAAACGGCTACTATTTTTAGCGTAGGTTTTCATAATGAAATACCAGTTGGAGCTTTATTATTAGTGAGTGATCAGCCAATGATACCGGAAGGTGTAAAAACGGAGGAGAGCGATAAAAAAGTAACTACTGATTTTGTAACCGATCATTTAAGGATTGGAATTGATTCATTAAAAGAGTTGCAAAAAGCGGGAATCTCTGTCAAGCATCTTAAGTTTTAAGATTTATTTGTAAAATTAATTAAATTTATATTATTTTAGTCTCAGTAATTGCAGTGTATCATTATAAATAAAATCTAAAATGAATATCAAACCATTAAATATCGAAAAGCATATTGAACATGTTGTTTCAATTTTAATAGAATATACTCCAAGAGTTATAGGAGCAACTTTAGTTTTAATAATTGGTTTATGGTTAATTAAGCGTTTATCAAAATTAGCAACAAAATCAATGGAAGGTAGAGATTTGGACGTTTCTCTGCGTACATTCTTAAGAAGTTTAATTTCGGTAGGATTAAAAGTTATTTTAATTGTTACTGTTGCCGGAATGATTGGAATTGGAACAACTTCTTTTGTTACAATCTTAGGTGCTGCCGGTTTAGCTGTTGGTTTAGCATTACAGGGTTCTTTATCCAATTTTGCCGGCGGTGTTTTGGTTTTAATTTTTAAGCCTTTCAGAGTAGGAGATTTTATTGAAGTTCTTGGACAGTCTGGTTCGGTTAAGGAAATTCAAATTTTTAATACCATACTTTTAACTGGAGATTTAAAAACAGTTATTTTACCAAACGGAGCTGTTTCTAATGGAACTATTGTAAACTTAACAAAAAATGGAATTTTAAGAGGGGATGCTCATGTAACTATTTCTGCTGATAATGATGTAGACTTGGTTAAGAAATTATTAATAGAGGAATTATTAAAACTTGATTTTGTGTTAAAAAATCCAATACCAGAAGTTGCGGCTATTAAAATAATTGATGGAGGAGTTACTCTTTCAATTAAACCATATATTTTGTCAGAAAGCCACTCTATGATTAATTCGGCTGCTCTAGAAATGGCTAAAACTGTGTTTGAAAAAAATAACATTTTGCCACCACCAATAAAAAACCTTTATTAAGAATTTTCAGCCCAACGGTAACTATTTATTTCTATACCCACTAAATCTAAAACTCTATCAACAACTGTAGCGGCTAATTCTTCAAATGTATTTGGATTACTGTAAAATGAAGGAGATGCAGGGCAAATAATACCACCTGCTTGCGTAACAGTTTGCATATTATTAATGTGTATTAAACTATAAGGTGTATCTCTAATTAGTAAAATCAGTTTTCGTCTTTCTTTTAAAATCACATCTGCTGCTCGGGTAGTTAAATCATTACTAGCTCCTGAAGCTATGCGCGCCATTGTTCCCATACTACAAGGACAAATAATCATGGTATTGTATTTTGCAGAACCAGAAGCAAAAGGTGCATAAAAATTATTCTTGTCATAAAATGTAAATTCAGAATAATTTTTATAGTCTTCGTTACCCAATTCGTGTTTCCAAACATCTTTAGCATTATCACTCATTACAATTCCTACTTGCTCAATTTGAGAGGATAATTTTGATAACTTATCCAACAACACTTTAGCATATATACTGCCACTGGCTCCAGTTATAGCTACAATTATTTTATGAGATTTATTCAATTTTTCTGTTAGCTTTTATTTTGTATCCTAAAGTAAATTCTAAAATATTATTATAGTATCCTTTATTAAACGTTCGAGCAATGATATTGTTGAAATAAATCGACTGTTTTATTCTATTTGGTCTTGTAGTGATAAATGAATTACTGCTCCTAAAATTAACAAACCATTTAGGGCTAATATTATATCCCAATCCTATTTTAATGGAATAATCAAATTTTTGAAATGGAAAAACTCCCGTGAAATTCATATTTTGATCTGCTTCGTAATAATTAATTAAGTATGCTACAGAAAGTCCTGCATCAAACAAAAACTTTTTTTGAGTATAGTTTACCAATAATGGAACTTCTAAATAATTTAAATTTAAATAATAAGCAGTTAAATCACCTTTTGTTAAATTTTGATTTTTTCGTGCTCCTTTTTGTATAAACAAAAAAGATAAACTCATACTTGCTTTTTCTGTAAAAACAGATTCAATTCCAATGCCGCCCACACCTCCGAGTTTATTGAAACCGCTGTAAGCATCGCCATGAACTTGGGCTGGAGTAACGCCCGCAGTTAATAATACATTAAATACATTTTTGCTTGTATTACTTTTAATGGGAGAAACTTGTGCAAGAAACAAAGCTGGTGAAAAAAAAAATATAGTTAGAAAAGTTTTCAAGTAATAATTGAATTTAAATATATTTTTTGAGCCAAATTAAAGCTTCATCTAGATTATTAAAAAATTTAGTAGGTCTTTCTGGTTTATTAATTTTAACGTAAAAATTAGCCAATATTTTTTGAGCTATCGAATTTAAAACAAATGCATCTGCTTTTGAGTATGGATTATTCTCATTTTTACTTAATTTAGAAAGTAATAAAACATCTGCCATAGCATTATTCTCACAAAAAACTAATACTGGTAATACTAAGCCAATATTCTTTTCTTGAGCAGCTACTAAATTTTTTAAATCATCTACAGTAAATTCCTGATTTTCAAAAACTCTTACTTCGTAATAGGAATTATCTATTACTTTAACTGAAAATGTTAGATCTTTATAAAAATTAGACATTAAGTAATTTTAATTATGATATTAATCAGCTTGTAAAAATGGATATTTATAATCTGTTGGTGGTGTAAAAGTTTCTTTAATTGTTCTAGGAGAAACCCAACGTAATAAATTAATTTTTGCCCCTGCTTTATCATTTGTTCCGCTTCCGCGAGCGCCACCAAATGGTTGCTGACCAACAACTGCACCAGTACATTTATCGTTAATATAAAAATTACCAGCAGCGTTACTTAATTTTTTAGTTGCTAATTCAATAGCATAACGGTCTTGGGCTAAAATAGCTCCTGTTAATGCATATATAGAAGTTGAATCAACTAATTCTAATGTTTCTTCAAATTTTTCCGCATCATAAACATAAAGTGTTAATACAGGTCCAAACAACTCCTCGCACATGGTTACATATTTAGGATCTTTAGCTACAATAATAGTTGGCTCAATAAAATAACCTTTACTCTTATCATAATTTCCACCGGCTATTATTTCAACATTACTGTCTTTTTTAGCAGCATCAATGTACTTAGCTAATTTGTCAAAACTTTTTTCGTCAATAACGGCATTTATAAAATTTGTAAAATCTTCAGTTGGACCCATTTTCATGTCCTTTAAATCCGCCAAAACGTATCCTTTTACTTCTTCCCATAAATTACTTGGAATATAAGCGCGAGATGCTGCCGAACATTTTTGACCTTGGTATTCAAAAGCACCACGAGAAATAGCAACTGCTAAAGATTTTGCTTCAGCTGATTTGTGTGCCATGATAAAATCTTTCCCGCCAGTTTCTCCAACAATACGAGGGTAAGAACGGTATTTGTGAATATTGTTTCCAATAGTTTGCCAAATATTTTGAAAAACCTCTGTACTTCCTGTAAAGTGAATTCCAGCAAAATCTTTATGATTAAATACAACATCAGCCGCATCTGGCCCGCTTGGATAAATTAAATTAATAACTCCATCTGGAACGCCTGCTTTTTTGAAAATCTCCATCAACACATTTGCGCTGTAAACCTGTGTGTTACTTGGTTTCCAAACAACTACATTTCCCATCATAGCACAACTAGTTGGTAAATTACCCGCAATAGCTGTAAAGTTAAACGGCGTTAATGCATAAATAAATCCTTCTAATGGTCTCCATTCTAAACGATTCCATACACCAGGTCCAGAAATTGGTTGTTCAGCATAAATTTCTGTCATGTACTGAACATTGAATCTTAAAAAATCAATAATTTCGCAAGCGCTATCAATTTCAGCTTGGAACGCATTTTTACTTTGCCCTAACATGGTAGCCGCATTTAATTTAGCGCGATATGGTCCAGCAATTAATTCAGCAGCTTTTAAAAAGATAGAAGCACGGTGTTCCCAACTTAAATTAGCCCATTTTTCTTTTGCATCTAAAGCAGCTTTAATAGCTTGCTCTACATGGGTTTTATCGCTTTTATGAAAATGTCCTAAAGTATGTTTATGATCGTGAGGAGGAGCTAAACGAGTTTTGTTTTCGCTACGCACTTCTTTATCGCCAATATACATTGGAATATCTAATTCTTTGCTACGTAATTCTTTTAACATAGCTTGTAATTCTTTACGCTCAGCGCTTCCTGAAGCATAATTTTTTATAGGTTCATTAACCGCAACTGGTACTTTATAAATTCCTTTTGGCATAGTTCTATAATTTTAAAAGATTTGAAGCAAATTTACGTATTTTTATTACTTTTACTTTAATCACTTGTAAAATCAGTTAAGCTTTAATTTCTTTTAATAGAGATGATGAAAATTACACTAAAAGTTATTATAGTTTTACTATATCTTTCCTATAACTCTTATTCACAAAATTTGATGTGGGCCAAAAACCATTCTGGTAAGTCCTCAAATTCGGTATGTGTTGATAAGCAGGGAAATATTTTTACGATAGGTGAATTTTTTAATACGGTCGATTTTGACTCTTCGCCAACATCAACTTATACATTAACATCAAAAGGCTACGAGGATATTTACTTGTTAAAGACAGATTCTGCGGGTAATTTTTTGTGGGCAAAAAGTTTTGGTGCGGCAAGCGACGATTATGGATTATCTTTAGCTACGGATGACAATGGTGATGTTTACTTCACAGGAATTTATACAGATAGTGTTGATTTTGATCCTTCTCCTACAAGTACCTATAAATTATACTCTAATTCATTTTTCTATAAAGATGCTTACATCGCTAAGCTTGATGGAGCTGGAAATTTCATTTTTGCTAAAAGTTTCGGAAGAGCTGGAGCCAGTGAAGCATGTACATCACTAACACTTGATAAATCTTTTAATATATGGGTAACTGGTACTTTTAATGGAACAATAGATTTCGATCCATCATCTTCAGGCGTCTTTAATATTTTTGCTGATACTTATGGCGATGCTTTTGTATTGAAACTTGATAAAAATGGTAATTTTGTCTGGGCTGGTAGTTTAGGTAAAAACAACTCAGTATTTAGTGATCTTGGAACGTCGATCACTTCAGATCAAAATAAAAATGTATATATAACTGGAAACTTTGCTGGTAGTGCCGATTTTGATCCTTCTCCTACTACAAACTTTACATTAGCATCAGGCAATTATGATGTTTTTGTAGTGAAGTTAGATTCCTTAGGTACTTTTAAGTGGGCAAAAAAAATAGGTAGCCCATATGGCTGGAGTGATAATGCAGTGAAGGCGCGTGATATTGTAGTTGATGGTGCTGGTAATGTATATAGCACCGGTCATTTTCAAAAGACGATTGATTTCGATCCCTCTTTAAGCGCAAATTATTTATTAACTTCTGATATTAATACAAACTATACCAATGTTTATATCTCAAAGTTGGATAATAATGGAAATTTTGTTTGGGCAAAAAATATTGGAGGTACTTTAGATGATATAGGAAGTTCGATAGCATTTACGAACTCCGGAAATGTTATTGTTGCAGGGGAATTTAGATCTGGTCCAGTTGATTTTGATCCTTCTCCTTCTTCATCTTATACGTTAAGTACAAATACATTTAGTTGTAATACATTTATATGTGAACTAACACCTTCCGGTAATTTTGTTGGCGCTAAAAATATAAACAATATCGTATACGGAAGTCAAAATACATCCAGTTCTTTGTTTACCGCTCCAAATGATGTTTTATATTTATCTGGAAAGTTTAATGGAACTATAGATTTCGATTTTTCTCCATCAATAACTTATAGTTTGAGTTCTCAATCATTGAGTTATGAATCTGGCTATTACTCTAAATACTGCATATCTCCTACTATTTTAAGTGCACCGTCCGTTGTAAATTGTAAACCAACAACATTTATACTTAATGCAAATGCTAGCAGTGGAAATATTAAATGGTACGCAACTCCAACAAGCACTACTAGTATTGCAAGTGGTAATGTATTTTTAACGCCAACGCTATCAAATACTACAACCTATTATGTTGAGTCCACTCATTATAATTGCACCTCTGCCAGAGTACCGATAATTGCTACTATTCTTAATCAAACCTATAATTCTAATCAAATAGTAAATCGTTGTTCTAATAGTAATTTTCAATTTAATAATCACACTTATAGTGTTACCGGAACCTATAAAGATACACTTATTAGTTCTGGCGGCTGCGATAGTATTATTACCACGCAATTAACAATGATTGATACGTTTAAAATAAGTCAAACATTTAGTATTTGTCCTGGAAGTCATGTCACAGTTGGTAGTCATACTTATTCTGTTTCAGGAAATTATCAAGATATTTTATCCGCTATTGGTGGATGTGATAGTATCCTTTATACAAATCTTTTTATCTATCCGCTTTCAGTGGTAAATAAAACGATTACTATTTGTGCGGGTGATTTGTATCATGTAGGGTTAATCACTCATAATATCAGTGGTACATATTCTGATACTTTAACCACCATTCATGGTTGCGATAGCATTATTAACTCAAACTTGATTGTGATACCTGCTGTTTCTTTTAGTCAAAATTTCACTATCTATTCTGGGCAAAGTGTAAATGTTGGATCTTATACACATTCAGCAACAGGTGTATATAATGATACGTTAGTTGCTTATAGTGGTTGCGATAGTATTGTAACAACCAATTTAACCCAATTGGCTTATCAGGTCTCAGACGAAGAATGGTATGTTGTGCATCCCAACCCAAATAGCAATGCGTTGCATTCGATTATATTTACAGATAACAATAATGGTATTGCTGTAGGAGAAACCGGAAGTATTTTAAAAACCTCAAATGCTGGTAATACATGGGAGAATAAAAATGTTAGTGGTAAATTAAGCTTTATGGAAACATTTTTTGTGAATGTGAATATTGGATATGCAGTTGGAGTTGACCTCGACTTTAAAGATGCCATCATTAAAACAACGGATGGTGGCAATACATGGATTAACCAATCTATTGGGTACAATGCAAAATTAACATCCGTATACTTTTTGAATCAGGATACAGGATTTGCGGTAGGTTATTTTGGAACAATTCTTAAAACGCTCAATGGTGGATTAAACTGGACTGTTATAAATTCAGGCACATCCAATAATTTACATTCAATTGTTTTTACCGACGCTTTGACCGGATTTATAGTTGGTGACGGAACTTTACTTAAAACAACCAATGGCGGTATTTCATGGCAATTAACAGCAATGAGCGGTCCATTAAGAAAAATAACTTTCCTTAATTCAGGCACAGGCTTTATTTTATCTACTAACCAAATAATGAAAACGGTTGACGGTGGATTAAACTGGACTATGATTCTCAATTCTACGAATAATCTCACTTCACTGCATATTGTCAATGCTAATTTGTACTTTGCCATAGGATATTTTGGAGCTATTTATAAAACAATTAATGGCGGTTCAAATTGGACCACTACTTTAAATTCACCTTCAGGAGCTGGATTAAATTCAATTTATTTTACTGATATAAACCACGGGTATGTTGCCTGCACGGGTGGTAGAATATTTAGAACAACAAATTCTGGTGTTCAATGGAGTGATACCATAAACCCACATGAAGTTATGTATCAATCTGTTTGTTTTGCAGACACTAATATTGCTTATGCGACTACTGCAACTGGAGAAATTAGAAAAATAACGAATGGTGGCGCTACCATACAAACACAAAATTCAGGACTTACATCTCAACTTAATTCTATTAATTTTATAGCTAGGGATACTGGCATTATTGTCGGCGCTTATAATATATTAAAGACTGTTGATGGTGGTGTAAACTGGCAGGTTAAATTTAATGATCAAACTATCAATTTTTTTAGTTTAGATTTTTCAAATTCTATGAATGGTTATGCTGTTGGTATGGGTGGCAGCATTGGGGCATTAATATATAAAACAAACGACGGAGGAGAAACTTGGACTTCTGCTGTCACACCATCTGCAAATCCTTTATTTGATGTTGACTTCCCTACACAGTCTATTGGATATGCCGTTGGAGGAATGCAGTTTTTAGGGTATCCTGAGACGAGCCTCATCCTGAAAACTGTTGACGGTGGTAACACATGGTCAACTTTACCAATCAGTCATTCCTATGCATTCAATGCAGTTGATTTTGTAAATCAAGATACCGGTTTTGTTGCCGGCAGATACGGCTATATATTTAAAACTGTTAATGGCGGTAATACATGGCAGCAGTTAACTCCGAATTTTCTTGGATCTATCTTTAAAATGACTTTTATAAATAGTACAGTAGGATACGTTTGCGGACAGGATGGAAATATGGCCAAAACAACAGATGGCGGAACAACATGGAACAGAGTATTATCAGGAACTAATAATTATCTACAATCATTGGCTTTTGATAATACAGGAATGGGATACGGAGTGGGATATTCAAGTACACTTATAAAAAATGGAATGGCTGCTAATTATTCGGATTTTACAATTTGTGAGGGTGATTCACTTCTGCTTATTGCCGAAAGATCTGGTGGACTTTATCCTTTTATTACAAACTGGAGTAACTCAAGTACCAGTAATTCAATTCAGGTAAAACCTGCTGTGACAACAATTTATACTTATACAGTTGCTGACGGTGGAGTTAATTCCGTTGTAGGACAGTACTCGGTTACTGTCATTCCAAAACCTGTCACTCCGGTAATTACTGATCTGGGAACAGTTCTGATGTCTAGTGCTGCTTCTGGAAACCAATGGATGCTTAATGGTGTTGAACTTAATGGAGCTACCAGCCAGAGTTTAGCTATATTGCAAAATGGATTTTATTCCGTTATAGTTTCGCAAAGTGGTTGTAGTTCTGATACCTCGCTTGCCGTTCAGGTTACTACAACGGGTGAACATACTAAACTGCCATCTAAAGAAATAGAAGTATTTCCTGTTCCGGCAGATAACTATATTTACGTTAGTAATTCAGGTTTGGATAAAAATGCTAAAATCAGTCTTTATGATTCAAGAGGCATTGAAGTTTTTTCCAGGGATAGAATCGAACCAATGGAAAAAATATACATAGGTAATTTCGCAAGCGGGATCTATTTGATCAAATTGGCAGATAAAAATGGCGTTTATTACAGAAAGATTGTTAAAGAGTAGTTTTTGATACTGTTTTAAGATAAACCAGGACATATAGAGGTAATATTTCTATCTTTTTTGTATCTTTGCCGCCTAATTTTTTAAGAGATGATTTCTGTTTCTAATGTGAGTTTGCAATACGGCAAACGTATTTTATTTGATGAGGTAAATGTAAAGTTTACTCCAGGTAACTGTTATGGTTTAATTGGTGCTAATGGTGCTGGCAAATCAACGTTTATGAAAATTTTATCTGGTGAAATTGAGCCTAATAAAGGTCAAGTAAGTATTTTACCAGGTATGCGTATGAGTGTATTAAAACAAAATCACTTTGAATTTGATGAATACACCGTGTTGGATACAGTAATGATGGGCAACAAACGTTTGTACAACATCATGAAAGAGAAAGATGCTATTTATGCAAAGGAAGATTTTAGTGAAGCGGATGGAAATAAAGCTGCGGAATTAGAAGCAGAGTTTGGAGAAATGAATGGCTGGAATGCAGAAAGTGATGCGGCTACTTTATTGACGAATGTAGGAATACCGGTTGAATCTCATTATAAAATAATGAAAGATTTAACAGGAAAAGATAAAGTAAAGATTTTATTAACGCAAGCAATTTTTGGCAACCCCGATATTTTATTATTAGATGAGCCTACCAACGATTTGGATGTTGAAACTATTAGCTGGTTAGAAAATTATTTAGCCGATTTTGAAAATACTGTGGTTGTTATTAGCCACGATCGACATTTCTTGGATGCCGTTTGCACACACACTTGTGATATTGATTATAATAAATTAAAAACATATACTGGTAACTATAGTTTCTGGTATCAAATGAGTCAGTTAGCATTAAAACAACGTAGTGATGCTAATAAAAAGATGGAAGATAAACGCACGGAGCTACAAGATTTCG
>JBILOV010000014.1:0-19717 GCA_044374335.1 Bacteroidia bacterium
AATCCAAAACAATTTTTAAAGAACCTTGGTTTATCTGCTATATTAGCTTTTGTATGTGGGCTTTCAGCAGCTATTCCATTATATTTTTTAAAAGATTATTCATTAGCGAGCGCCATAGATAAATGGAATTTAATTTCTTATGCTCTGTTATTTATAGCAGCATTATTTGCTGTGTTTTGTAATTTAGATTACTGGATTCGTATTTTAAAAGGTAAAACACGTCACGCTGGTTCATCTATTGCGCATATTGGCTTTGCTTTAATCTTATTAGGATCGTTAATTTCAACTTCTAAAAAACAAACTATTTCAAAAAACACGTCTCAAAAAAATGTAGCGAGTTTAGGGAATGACTTTAATGCTCAAAAAAGTTTAGTTCTTACTATTGGCGATACTTTGCCTATTGGAAATTATTTAGTAACCTACAAAGGTAAAGAGCGCAAAGGAATAGATGTGTTTTTTAATATGGATTATTTTACTAAAGACGCGAGTGGAAAATTGGTTAAGGCATTTGAACTAAGCCCAAGATTAGAAGACAATCCAAGAATGGGAATTTCGTCACACCCTGACACAAAACATTTTTTAAGTAATGATATTTATTCTCATATTACTTATGGAATTGTAAGCGACACAAAAGAAGTTAAAAAAGATGCATACAAAGAACCAACTAACTTTGTTGGACACATGGGCGACACCATTTTTGCAGATAATGCTATTATAAAAATTGATAGTATTACCACTAATTTAACAGAAAGTGAATATACAGCAAATGATAGTTTGCTAATTGTTACTGCAGTTTTAAAAGCAACAGATATTAATGGCAAAATTTACAGAGCTATTCCGAAATATATTTTAAAAAATAATATGGTAATGCCTGACGAGTTTCAATTAAACGAACTTGGGCTAAAATTTATTTTTTGGAAAATTAATCCTAATGAAGGGAGCATTGAAATTCAAATGAGTGAAAAAGTAAGTAACACAAAAGAGTTTGTTGTTTTAGAAGCTTATATGTTTCCCTTTATAAATGTGCTATGGCTTGGTTGTTTAATAATGGTTTTTGGAACTGT
The DNA here is from genome assembly GCA_044374335.1 of Bacteroidia bacterium. Classification (GTDB taxonomy): domain Bacteria; phylum Bacteroidota; class Bacteroidia; order B-17B0; family Aurantibacillaceae; genus UBA4416. The sequence goes on from JBILOV010000014.1 coordinate 1,065, forward strand.
AGTTGCAATTTTAGAAAGACGCCGCGTAAATAAAGTGGTTGCTAACTTATAGTTTAAGCTTTTGAGTAACTCTATTAACATAGTAATTATTGGAACAGGCAATGTAGCCTATCATATTGCAGATTCATTTACGGCAAATCAACATCTTCAATTACTTCAGGTCTTTAATCACAGAAATACTAAAGAAGCTAAACGTTATGCGCAACATTTTAACTGCAATTTAGTGACATCATATAATGCTATTAATACAAAAGCTGATGTATATATTATAGCTGTAAAAGATGATGCAATATTTGAAGTAGTTAAAAATTTAGCGGCCTTAAAATTAAAAGGCATAGTTGTTCATACTTCTGGAAGTATTGATATTAAGATATTAATGCAAGCGTCTGAATCAATAGGAGTATATTATCCGTTACAAACATTTTTTCAGGAAGCTATAATCGATTGGAAAAAAACGCCGTTATTAATTGAAGCAAATTCAAAACAAACCTTAGCAAAACTTAAGAAAATAGCTGGTTCAATTTCCGAAAAAGTTAAAGTTGTTACTTCCGAAAATAGATTACAAATTCATTTAGCTGCCGTTTTTGCTTGTAATTTTACTAATGCAATGTATGTTGCGGCTTATGAAATTATTGAAAATAATCTAAGTAAAAAAGACTCAGAACTCTTGCAACCAATTATGTCACAATCATTCGATAAGTTAAAAGATAATCATCCGAGAAAATCACAAACAGGCCCTGCCATGCGCAATGATATAAAGGTTATCAAAAAGCATTTAGCTTTAATTAAAGCTGATAAGCAATTAACTAAAGTTTACAAAACACTTTCTAGCTTAATTGAATCGCAGCAAAAACTAAAATAATTATTCTAAATTACTTTATGGAAAACTTCAAACAAAAATTAACGCGCATTAAAACTTTACTATTTGATGTTGATGGTGTATTAACAAATGGTCAAGTGTTTTTAATGGAGAATGGAGAATTCGTTCGAAATATGAATTCGAAAGATGGTTTTGCATTGCAATTAGCAGTTAAAAAAGGATATCGAGTTGCCATTATAACAGGAGGAAATAGTCAGGTTGTAAAAAAAGCGTTACATGCTTTAGGAATTGCTGATGTATTTTTGTCACAACACGATAAATTGCAGTGCTATAAAGATTATATTAATGAACATAGCTTAAACGAAGAAGAAATTTTATACATGGGTGATGATTTACCTGATTATGAAGTGATGCAAAGAGTAGGAATAGCTTCATGCCCTAATAATTCAGCACATGAAATAAAAGAAATATCAATTTATATTTCAAATAGAAATGGTGGTGAAGGTTGTGCACGAGATATTATTGAACAAGTCATGCGTTCTCAAGGAAACTGGGAAATAGCCGGTTGGTAAAAATATTTTGAGAGAGTTTTTTTGCGAGCCACTCATACATTAGTAACTTCTAAAATAAACTTTTATAGGCAATCGATAAATTTTTAAATCTTCAACTTACCATTATCAATTAAATACTTAACTTTAAAAATAGCTGCTACACTTATGGCGTCTGTTATTTCTCCATGCATTACCATTTCAAATGCTTCATTAATATGAACTTTTTTTACTTTTAAATCTTCTGTTTCTTCCGGTTCTGCTTCTTCAAATGATAATTCAGTTGCTAAAAATATAAAAGCATGTTCGTCTGTTGCTGAATTACTTAGGTGTAATTGCATAATTTCTTCAAACTTTTTAGCTACAATACCCGTTTCTTCTTTTAATTCTCGGACTGCAGTTTCAATAGGCGCCTCGCCTAATGGACCACCACCTTCTGGAATTTCCCAACTATACGCATTTAACGGATATCGCCACTGCCCTACTAACCAAGTATAACCATCAGCACTTAATGGCAAAATACCGATAGCTAAATTTTTAAAATTAACTACACTATAAACTGCCGGATTGCCCGCGGGATTAATAGTTTGATGTTTGTTAACAGCAATCCAGGCAGATTCATAAACTAGTTCCGAAGAAAGAGTCTGCCATGTATTTAATGGATTTTTATTACTCATAAAATATTATTTTAAGTTTAATCTTACATATACGGTTTCACACAATAGAATTGTTAATATTAGTCTTATTTTCCTAAATTTGGAAACCGAAACTATTTTAAATTCGTATAAGATTAAAATCGTTATGTTGAGTAGATTATTACTATTTATTGTTCTAATTGGAACTAGTTGTTTAAATGCTCAAACTTATTACTGGGTTGGTGGTTCTGGATATTGGAATGATTTAAATCATTGGTCTAAAACAAGTGGAGGTGCTCCAACCACTACTATACCCTCCTCCAATGAAAATGTTATTTTCGACAATAATTCATCAACAAGTAGCTTTACAATTCATGCATTACATAGTTTTAATTTCAAAACCATTACTTCACAAAACACTTATTTTAATATTGATGTTGTAGGCTCGCCAAATGTTGATTTAACTATTAACGGTGGGGTAAATCTAAATGAACATTTCTTTTTTAAGTTGAACGGAAAGATTAATTTAAATCCAAAATCAACTGTAAATTATCAATTTTCGCATAATAAATTTACAAACGATATTTTTTTAAGTGCCAATTCGGATGTTGAGTTAGGAATGTTTTCCACAACAAAATCATTATCATTAACTGGCAATTTTACCTTAAGAAATTCCTATCTTTTTGTTGACGAAATTAATTTTTCTAACAATAATTTTTATTTAGACAAAGTTTCTATTCAATCAAAAAAAATCAACAGACAAGCTAATTCAGTAATTACTGCAAACTCAATTAACACTTCAACATTTGTTACCGATAAATCGAAGTTATCATTAACTAATTTAAATTATTTAAATTCAATTAATGGCTTAGTTTTAAGGCCATTGGCTGGATGTTTTCCGCCTGCTTTTAGTGTTTTACCAAAATGTTCAGGCGCTTGTGATGGTGCTATTGTTATAGATTTATCAGGTTGTACAAATCCTCCGTTTGATATTTTTGTTGGGGCAAATTGTAGTACTCCAAATATATCTATTAATGGGGTTGTTGGTCCTTCTTACACCATTACAGGTATATGCGGTTGCTCAAATGCCTATGCGGTTTCTATAACAAATAGCGCTTCTGAAAACGGCGGGGTATTAGTTGCTGTGGGAAATCCTCCTGCTTCAAATATAACGTTTGCATCTATATTGCCTTCTTGTTTTGGTTCTTGTGATGGAAAATTAATTTTGAAACCAACGTTTCCAACGGCTTTACCAATTACTGCAGATTGGAGCAATGGCGTTTCTCATACTGGCATTACAGGAAATGATACTTTAAAAAATTTATGTGCCGGTTCGTATTCGGTTATAACCACTAACATTAACGGATGTGTTGAGTCATTTACGGCTAATTTAACTCAACCTGCCTCTTTAATACCTAATGGTTCGAGTAGCAGTGTCACTTGTAATTCTAATTGTAATGGTTCCGCGAGTGTTTCACCTTTTGGCGGAACTAGCCCATATACTTTTTCATGGATTTCAGCGTCATCTTCTCCTTCAACTTCTACCTCATCATCCATTAGTAATTTATGTCCTGGCATTGTTACTATGACTGTTACAGATAGTAAAACCTGTTCCGCAACTTTTTCCACAACTATTACTCAACCTCCAGCCATAACATTAACAGTTACAAAAACAAACTTAGTTTGTGGAGCTTTATGTGATGGAACAGCTTCGGTTACTGCAATTGGAGGATCAGGAGCATTTACATATTCATGGTCTCCATCAGGAGGTAACGCTGCATTAGCTTCAAATTTATGTGCAGGTATTTATACTTGTATTGTTTCTAATAATGGAAATTGTATTAAAACTACAACTGTTGAAATCACTTCTCCTCCAACATTAACAGCTACCCCAACTCATACAGACGTTGTTTGTAATGGTGTTTGCAATGGAGCTATAAATTTAAACCCAAGCGGAGGCACAGGTGCATATACTTATTTATGGTCGCCTTTAGCTGTTCCTTCAGGGTCTTTAATAACCAGCTTATGTGCAGGAGTTTATTCTTATACAATTACCGATGCAGCTTTATGTAAATATACCAACTCTTTAACTATTACTCAACCTCCTGCTACAACATTAACAATTACAAAAACAGATATAACCTGTAATGGATCTTGTAATGGTACAGCCAGCGCCACAATGCTTGGCGGTTTAGCGCCATACACATACACTTGGTCGCCAACTGTTCCCGCTATAGTTGGTCAAGGAACGCCAAATGCATCAGGCTTATGCCCTAACACTTATTCTTTAAACGCAAAGGATGCAAATGGATGCCCTAAAACGCAAACCTTCATTATTACACAACCATTAATTATTACTTTAGGGGTAACGAGCACATCTCTTTCGTGTAATGCAGTTTGCAGCGGTTCAATAAATTCAACACCCGCAGGTGGACAAAGCCCATATACTTTCACGCTTCAGTCTACAAGCGCTACTTTAACTTCAAATCCTCCATACACTAATTTATGCGCTGGATCATACACATTAACTGTTAAGGATGCGTTGAACTGTTCGAAAACGCAAACTATTAATTTAGCTCAACCAAACCCCATTACATTAGCATTAAATACTAGTAGTATCAGTTGTTTTAATCAATGTAATGCTACTATTTCAACTTTTGTAAATGGGGGAACTCCAGGTTATACTTTTATTTGGAGTCCTTCCAGCAGCACAGGATCATCGCTTATTAATCAATGTGCCGGCGTTCAATCTTCAACAGTAACAGATGCTCAAGGGTGTAAAGCATCAGCCACAGTTACTGTAGCTCCTGTAGCCGACTTAAGTATTAGTATTGTTCCTACAAATCCAAATTGCAATGGGCAGTGTACCGGTATTCTAACCACTTCAGTTAGTGGCGGAACCCCAAACTATACTATCAGTTTAAATAATGGAAGTACAGGGAATATTATTTCTAATTTATGCCAAGGTAATTATACAGCAACGGTGACAGATTTTAATGGTTGTATAAAAACTAAAACTGTTGCAATAATAACACCTCCTGCATTAACCTTAACAAAAACAAACGGCACAACAACTTGTGCAGGTTCATGCAATGGTTCAGTTTCTGTTATTGCAAATGGAGGCACTGCGGGATATTTTTATAATTGGAATTCAATACCACCACAAACAACCGCTACAGCAACTAACCTATGCGCTGGAAATTATGTTGTGGTAGTTACTGATGCATTAGGTTGTATTGCTAACATTGCAGCAAGTGTTACTCAGCCAACCGTATTAACGGTTTCAATTGGTAGTGTGCAACCAAGCTGCAATGTTTGTATTGGTTCAGCAACTGCCAATGGAACAGGTGGTACGTTACCATATGTGTATTCATGGGCTCCAGGTGGTCAAAATTCTGTCACTGCAAATAATTTGTGCGCTGGTGTTCAAACGGTAACTGTGCAAGATAATGCTGGATGCGTTGCCACACAAACTGTTCAAATAAATCAAACGGTTATTAGTTTAATTACAACCAGTGGAAGTACCTTGTCATGCAACGGAGACTGCAATGCAATAGCAGCAGTAAATCCTTCAGGCGGAACTGGTGCTTATACTTTCACTTGGACGCCTCCATTAGCAGGGTCACCAATTCAAAATACTCAAACGGCAACTGGCTTATGTTCAGGAACACATACGGTTATGGTTACTGATGCTGTGGGTTGTTCGAGTACAAATACCGTTAATTTTGTAAATCCGTCAGCTCTGTCATTAACAGTTAATAAAACGGATATAAATTGTAATGGAGCGTGCAATGGTAATGCTAGCGCAATTGGCGGAGGAGGTACTGGAATACTGAGTTATTTGTGGCTTCCGGGAGGACAAACAACATCTACAGTTTCTGGATTGTGTGCAGGCGATTACACCGTAACTGTAACTGATATAAACAACTGTTTTAAAACAGAAGTTATTACTATTATTGAAAACGATCTTATTACAGCAACATTTTCACCGAGTAATCCTAGCACTTGCGTCTTAGCTGATGGATCAATTTCTGCAGTTATTAGTGGTGGATTACCTGGTTATACTTTTACTTGGTCGCCAGGAAATAGTAATGCAAATCCATTGCAAAATATTTCGTCAGGAGTATATTCATTGAGTATAAGTGATGCAGCAGGTTGCACTCAAACAATTGTTGCAACATTAAATAATCCTACGGGTCCAACAGTAACGGTTGTTTCAAATTCTATAGCGTGTTTTGGAAACTGCACCGGCGCAGCAACTCTTAATATTTCGGGCTCAGCTCCCTTTAATGTGGATGGAAATTTAATTGCAGGTAATGTGTTCACACTTTCAGGATTATGCTCTGGTATTACTACTCCAGTAATTACTGATGCAAATAGTTGTGTAACTAATCAAACTGTTAATATTATTGAGCCGTTGCAATTAGCTTCAACCGGGGTTGTAACGAACGATGTGTGTAATGCATCATGCACAGCATCTATAAATCTTGCTCCTTCAGGCGGAACTTTACCTTATTCTTTTATTTGGTCTCCAGCCGGTGCCGGGGAAGATCCTACTAATTTATGTGCAGATAATTATACAGTAGATATTACCGATGGTAATGGTTGCACGGCTTCAAATTCATTTACAATAACCCAACCAACGGCGTTAACGTTAACTTTCAATAAAAAAGATGTTTTATGTAATGGCCAATGTTCGGGAGGAGTGAAAGCTGATGTTGCTGGTGGAACTGCTCCATACACATATACTTGGACAGCAGCAGCACCTTTTGTTACTTCAAACATTGATACATTAGTTAATTTATGCTCAGGAATTTATTCTGTTTCAGTAAAAGATTTTAATGGCTGTATAATTACCAATACAATTGATATTACGGAACCCACTTTATTAACATCATCCGTTACAGCTAATAATATTGTGTGCAATGGGCAGTGTAATGGTTCTGCAGTAATAAATGCTAATGGCGGTACAATTCCGTATTCTTTTTCATATAATACAACTCCTGTTGCTTCAACACAAACAATTACTAGTTTATGTGTTGGATCATATGCAGGCACAGTAACCGATGCCAACGGTTGCGCTGTTTCGAATAATTTTAATATTGAGGAACCATTACCGATTGTTGTTACCACTACAGTTACTCAACCACTATGTAATGGAGTTTGTAATGGAAGTGTAACAACCTCAGTAACTGGGGGCAACTCCAACTATACGTATAATTGGATTCCTAGTGGCGGAAATACTTCTAATCCAGTGGGATTATGTGTAGATAATTATACTGTTATTGTAACAGATGATAATTTATGTGCTGGTCAAGCACTAGTTTTATTAATTGAACCGCCACTATTAATAGCTAATACCACTTTTACTAATCCGCTTTGTAATACAGCATGTAACGGAATAGTTTCTGCAGAACCTATAGGTGGAACGGCGCCTTTCTCTTATTCTTGGCAACTTCCAGCTATTAATACAAATTCGATTGTATCAAATTTATGTGCCGGAGATTACACGCTTACTCTAACGGATGCTAATTTTTGTCAAGATGTTCAAACAGTTACTTTAATAGATCCTATTGCTATAACATTAAATCCTGCCGTTACTCCTGCTACTTGCGGATTTAACGATGGCACAATCGACGCAGTGACTTCTGAAGGCACGGCGCCATATACTTATAATTGGCTTAATCCTATTCTTACAGGTCAGTCAACTAATTCTGTTGTAACAGCTATTCCAGCCGGAACATACACTGTTATTGTAACTGATTTTAGTGGTTGCACAACAACAAGTATTATTCCGCTGAGTAATTCAAACGGACCAAGCGGAGTAACAATGACAAGTACAATGGTCACTTGTAATGGTCAATGTAATGGTGCTGCCGATATTTCGAATCCGGTAGGGGGAACTTCACCTTATATATTAAGTTGGATAAATCCAAACTCAACATCTACGTTAATTTCTAATTTATGTCCAGGTAATTATTTAGCACAAATAGAGGACTTTAATAATTGCTTGTTTTTTCAACCTCTCACAATTACAGAACCACAAGTAATAGATGATAATGAAGTGATTGTTAGTGCAAATTGTGCAGGAAATTGTAATGGTTCTATTGGGTTAAATCCGATTGGTGGAAATGCAGGAGCATATACTTTTTCTTGGTCTTCTGCTGCAATAACAGGCACAATAACGAATTTGTGTCCTGGTGTTTATACAGCAACAATAACAGATGTTTTAGGTTGTACTTTGGTTGCTGATTATGACCTGCCAAGTATTACAACTATTACAAGTAGCACTTTTGCAATAAATAATAATTGCTTCGGAGATTGCTCAGGTAGCTTGTTAGCTACAAACGTTGCAGGAGGGTTACCTCCATATTCTTTTGCTTGGAGCGATGGGCAGCCAACGGTGCAAGCAATTAGTTTATGTAATGGAGATTATTCCGTGACAATAACAGACGCGAATGGATGTTTTAATAATGTACCTGCAAATATTTTATCTCCTGCCGAAGTAACATTTACTCCAACGGTTACCCAACCGGCGTGCGGAGCTTGCGATGGATCAGCTATTATTAATCCAATTGGTGGAACGCCCAATTATTTATATGTATGGAGTAACGGACAAGTTAACAACACTATTTCTAACTTATGTGCTGGGGTTTATGATGTTCAAATAACGGATCAAAACGGATGTATTACTAATTCAAATGTAATTATAGATAATAGCTCAACAATTACTGGCGAAAATATTTCTATTCAAGATGTTTCTTGCTCAAGTACGTGCGACGGTTCTGTTACTGTAACTGCCATAGGAGGAACAGGAATAATAAGCTATCATTGGATTCATAATGGTTCAAATAGCCAAACATTAAGTGGACTTTGCGCAGGAACGTATTTTTGTAATATGATCGATGAAAATGGATGTGTAAGAACGGCAAGTGTTGAAATTGGAGCAACTACCAATTTTACCATAACTCCTCAAATAACACAATCGTCTTGTTCTGTTAATACGGGTTCAATAAATGTAAATGTAGTTGGCGGAACTAACTCCTACACTTATGCTTGGACACCGTCGGCGGCGAACACTCCTTCATTAACAAATTTAGCACCTGGTAATTATACATTAATTGTAAATGATGGAAATTGTATTCAAACAGAAGTTTATTCAATTAATACAATAAATGCCCCAACAATAAGTACAACCATTACAGATATATCTTGCGCTGCTTTATGCGACGGAAATATTGAAATAACAATTAATGGCGGTACACCAACATATAGCATTACATGGTCAACCGGAGCAACCACTTCAACCATTAGTGCATTATGCGAAGGAGTCTATTCATTATCAGTTATTGACGCAGCAGGTTGCGTTGCCGTTGGGAATTATTCATTAACTACAATTTCTCCTATAGTGTTTAGTTTTCCTAATGTAAATAATCCTTTATGTTATAATGATTGTAATGGCGAAATTACCACAATTCCTTCAGGCGGACTGATGCCTTATACCTATTCGTGGGCTGTGTCAACATCAACTACTTCTTTTGCAAATGGCATGTGTTCTGGTAATTATTCAGTTTTTGTTAGTGATGCAAATGGTTGTGTTGCACAAGAAACATTTACATTGGCTAACCCGTCTTTATTAACATTTACACCTACAATCACTAACGCTACATGTAATACAGCTTTAGATGGAGCAATTACTACAACAGTTGCGGGCGGTAATTCGCCATACATTTATTCTTGGCTGCCAGGTCCAGTTAGTACATCAAGCTTAACCAATGTAATTGCAGGAACATATACACTAACCTTATCGGATATTTTTGGATGTACGATAGATTCTGTATTACAAATAAATTCAACAATTATAGTAGATGCAATCACTAGTAACGATACTGTTTTATGCGCAAACAACACTATTTTATTGAATGGAACTAATTCAATTGGTGGAACAGGAAACACCTATCAATGGTTTTTAAATCCATTAACTTCTCCCATTTCTAGTTCAATAACCACAGTTGTTACTCCTGCTGTTGGTACAAACACATATGTATTAGTAGTTACAAATGGACCATGTGTTGATAGAGACACCATCTTTGTCACGACTAACGCTTTGCCAGTTGTGGACGCTGGGGTAACAGTTAGTATTCCTATGTTTTCAACTACTACAATTGGTGGTAATCCTACGAGTGCAACTGCAACAACATATAGTTGGTCGCCTTTGTTAGGACTTGATAATGCAAGCGCTACAAATCCAACTTCTTCGACTACGGTTACTACTATTTATACAATAACAGTAACAGATGCAAATGGCTGTTTGAATTCAGATTCTATTACTGTCAATATTTATCCTCAAATTATTATTCCAAACGGATTTTCTCCAAATGGTGATGGAAAAAATGATACGTGGATCATTGATTACATTTTTCAATTCCCTGATATTGAGGTTGAGGTTTACAATCGATGGGGAGAGCAATTGTTTTATTCGAAGGGCTATTCAGTGCCATTCAACGGACAGTATAACGGCAAAGACTTGCCAGTTGGAACGTATTATTATGTGATTAAATTAAATCATCCAGAATATCCTGAACCATATACAAGTCCACTAACCATATTTAGATAATAATGAAAAATAGTTTATATATAACGGTTATAGTATTGCTGGTTCAATTTTTGAAAGCTCAACAATTGCCTCAGTATACGCAGTATATGTTAAATGATTTAGCGATTAATCCGGCAGTTGCAGGAAAAGATAATTTTGCAGATGTTAGATCTAACAACAGATACCAATGGGTTGGTATGACTGATGCTCCAAGAACATATATGTTAACCTTGCATAGTCCTTTAAAAAACAGACACATGGGTTTAGGAACACATATTTATACCGATATTGTTGGTCCAACGAGACGGATTGGAATTAGTTTAGCATATGCATATCGTATTAAAATTGCTGAAAAAACGAGATTATCATTTGCACTAAGTGCTGGCATTCAACAGTGGGGAATTGATGGACATAAATTAATTTTGCACGATGCTGGCGATGATAATCTGTTAACCCAATACCAAACTAAAACCGTACCTGATTTTGGAGCCGGATTGTACGTTCATAATGAAAAGTGGTACGTTGGTTTTAGTGCACCGCAATTATACCAAAGCCCAATTAAGTTATATAAAGATGGGGATGATAAAGGTACTTTAGTAAGACATTTTATATTAAATGCAGCCTATAAAATTGACATAAGTGATGATTTTAAAGTTGAACCATCTTTTTTAGTTAAATATGCAACTCCTGCGCCTATAGAAATTGATTTTGGTACTCGTGTTATTTATCAGGAGCAAATGTGGCTCGGCATTGGTTACAGACACAAAGATGCAATTACAGGACTTATTGGATTTATGTATAAAAATTATTTAATGATTGGATATTCATATGATTTTACAACTTCTAATCTTAAAAAATATTCTTCTGGAACACATGAACTAATTCTTGGGCTTCGTTTTTCAAAACAACAATCAAAAAGTTGGGCCGATGATGTTGAGCCTAAATAATTTTAGTGGAACTCAATCAATTTATCTTATTTTTGTACCTATTTTAAATAAACTATGAAATTTCATAAAGAAGGTTACCCTACATTATTAGTTAGCATTTTATTCAGCACCATTATTATTAGTATTGCTAAATTAGCATTCCCGGAATTTGCAATAGCACATTGGTTCGCCTATGTATTATCTGGATTTTTATTAATTGTGGTAGTTCAGTTTTTCAGACATCCAACACGTGTTCAGACTATTAATGATAATGCTATTGTTGCACCAGCAGATGGTGAAGTTGTTGTAATAGAAGAAACAGAAGAAGGCGAATACTTTAAAGATAAGCGTATTCAAGTATCTATTTTCATGTCGCCCATTAATGTTCACGTTAACCGTTATCCAATTGCTGGAGAAGTAACATATGCAAAATACCATGCAGGTAAATTTTTAGTAGCTTCTTTACCAAAAGCAAGTACCGAAAATGAGCGTACAACCGTTGTGGTTAAACATCCTTCAAACGGCAAATCCGTCTTATTCAGACAAGTTGCTGGCGCTTTAGCACGTCGAATTGTTATGTACAGCAAAGAAGGTGATAAGGCAACGCAATGTGGTGAAATGGGGTTTATTAAATTTGGCTCACGCGTTGATTTATATTTGCCTTTAGATACAAAATTAAAAGTGAAAATTGGAGATGTGGTAACAGGCTCTCAAACAGTTATTGCTGAATTTTAATATACATATTCTGCTAAATTAGAAGAAATAGTATATCCCATATTTTTTTCATAAAAATTCCTTAAAGCATTGTTAAATTTGATAACATATTTATTATAATGTTTTTTTAAAGAGTAACCTTTTTGAAAATACGGGAAAGGCTTGTGTAATTGAATGAAGTATCTGTTTTTAACAACAATTGAGACTTCCTTAGTTGGACTACCTCTTTCTATAGCTTTTGACGCTTGTTTTTCAGACACGAGGCCTAATGATGATTCATAAATAAACCCTTGTTCTGCAATTAAATAAAATGATGCATTGCAAACAATAGAAGTGTTAATTATAAGATTAGAATCTACAAAAATACCTACTAAGTTTTTATGCTTTACAGAATCTGAGCAATCAGAATTAAAAAAATAAACAGGACAAAATTTAAATTCGTTCATAAATGCCCTAACGATTCCTTTATTTCTAATATTTGTTTCTCTTTCAACTTGAGTAGCTAAATCAATATTTCCAGCTGCCTTTAATTTAGAAATTGTATTACTATTGGTTTTTAATCGTACTAATAATGCACCACCATTCTTTAATAAATTAATTTGAGCTTTAGCTACTTTAAATCTTAAATCATTAAAATGTTTATAAGATGAATCATTTTTATAATCTATAATTCTGGCAGGTTTTGGCCCTTCGCTTTCTTGCGAAAAGAAACAAAAAGGTGAAATGATTGCCAATATAAGAAACAGTTTATTTAATTTCAGAACCATTATTAAAATTTGATTTAGTTGAACTTATAAAACTTAATTCACCCGCACTATTTGAGGCCATTAAAATCATTCCCTGACTTTCGATGCCTTTAATTTTTCGGGGAGCTAGGTTTACTAAAATACTCACTTGTTGTCCAATTATATCTTCTGGTTTGTACCATTCTGCAATTCCACTAACAACGGTGCGGATATCAATTCCAGTATCTATTTTTAATTTTAATAGTTTGTCAGTTTTTGGAACACGTTCCGCTTCCAAAATAGTTCCTGTTCTAATATCCATTTTACTAAAATCATCAAAGCTAGTTTCTGGTTTAGAAGCAGGAATAGTAGTTAACACATTTTCTTTTTTACTTTCAGCTAATTTATTTATTTGAAATTCAATTTCGGTATCCTCAATTTTAGCAAATAATAATTCGTCTTTATTAATTAAATGTCCCGCAGCCATATTACTTGTTTGCTTTGCGGCGTGCCATTTTAATATTGGCATATTTAACATATCAAATAATTTTTTGGAAGTAAACGGAAGAAAAGGTTCACTAACAATGGCTAAACTACAGGTAATTTGTAAAGCAATGTTCATGATAGTTTGGACTCTTTTTTCGTCAACCTTAATTAATTTCCAAGGTTCTGTTTCTGCTAAATATTTATTTCCTAAACGAGCTAAATTCATCATTTCCGAAAGCGCTTCTCTGAACTTAAAGTTTTCAATAGCTACAGAAATTTTATCTGGGAAAGCTGCAAGCTGTTCTAAAATCAATAAATCTTCTTTAGTATAGGTTTCAGCCGAAGGCACTGCTCCGTTATAATATTTGTGAGTCAATACTAAAGTTCTATTCACAAAATTACCAAAGATGGCAACCAATTCACTATTATTTTTTGTTTGAAAATCTGCCCATGTAAAATCGTTGTCTTTTGTTTCAGGAGCATTTGAACATAAAGTATAACGCAATACGTCTTGTTTATCTTTAAAATCAATTAAATATTCGTGCAACCAAACTGCCCAATTGCGTGATGTAGAAATTTTATCTCCTTCTAAATTTAAAAACTCATTAGCTGGAACATTATCAGCTAAAATAAAATCTCCATGTTCCATTAACATTGCCGGAAAAATAATGCAGTGAAATACAATATTATCTTTTCCAATAAAATGAATCAAACGCGTTTCTTTGTCTTTCCAATATAATTCCCAATCTTTAGGCTTTAACTCTTTAGTGGCCGAAATATATCCAATAGGCGCGTCAAACCAAACATATAAAACTTTACCATCCGCATCTTTTACTGGGACAGGAACACCCCAATCTAAATCACGCGTCATAGCTCTTGGCTGCAAACCATCACCGCTATCTAACCAACTTTTACACTGACCATAAACATTTGCTTTCCACTCTTTATGCAGATCTAAGTATGCTTGTATTTTTGGCTGTAATTTATCTAATGGCAAAAACCAGTTTTTAGTTTCCTTTAAAATAGGCTTGCTGCCACTTAAGGTTGATTTTGCATCAATCAATTCAGTAGCATTTAAAGTGCTACCACATTTTTCGCATTGGTCTCCGTACGCATTTGGATTACCGCATTTAGGACAAGTGCCAGTAATATAACGGTCTGCTAAAAATTGTTTAGCTTCATCATCATAGTATTGTTCTGTAATTTCTTCAGTAAAAACACCCTTATCGTATAGTACTTTAAAGAAATCAGAAGCTGTTTCGTGATGAATTTTACTAGAGGTTCGTGAGTACACATCAAATGAAATTCCAAATTCTTTAAAAGAATCACCCATCATTTTATGATATTTATCTACAACATCCTGAGGAGAGATCCCTTCTTTTTTTGCTTTAATTGTAATAGGAACACCATGTTCATCGCTTCCGCAAATAAATATAACATCTTCACCTTTGCTTCTTTTGTATCTAACAAAAATATCAGAGGGTAAATAACAGCCAGCTAAGTGTCCAATATGAACAGGGCCGTTAGCGTATGGTAAAGCTGAAGTAACAAGTGTACGTTTATAAGTAGTTGACATCGTGTTTATTATATAACTAAAATGTGGTAAAATTGTGTAAAGATAACATTTAACTTTATTCATTAAAAATCAAAATCCGATGGCGGCAAACGACAAAGAAATTTGGAAACCAATTACTTATATAAAAGGAAATACAACCAAAAAATACATGATATCTAATCATGGTCGCTTAGCTTCTTATGTTGAGAACATGGAGGACAAATATATTTTGAAACAGCATTTAAATGGTGGTTTTCCTATGGCTACAATTCATATTGAAGGAAAATCTAAAGCAATATTTGCTCATCATGCACTAGCACATGCATTCTTAAAAAAAACGAGTCCTAAACAAGTTTCAATTATTCATTTAGATTATAATAAAGCAAATAATGATTTATCAAATCTAAAATGGGTCACTAAAAAAGAACAAATTGAGCATAGCAAAAAAAGTCCATTTGTACTTCAGGCAGCAGCCCGTAAAGTTTATAAAGGAGCAACCGCGCGTAAATTAGACGAAAAAAAGGTAATTGCACTTAAAAAAGAAATTTGGAATCCGAAACGTAAAGTAACTTTTAAGCAATTGGCCACAAAATATGGTATTGCGGAAATGAATTTATACCGAATTAAAAATGGAGAAATGTGGTTTCATGTTCATGTTGAAGGCGAACCAATTTTCCCTAAATATAAAGAACAATTAAAAAATATTGAATTTCATAATAAAGTTGAAGCTAAAGAATTAGCGGTAATTAATAAGAAAAAGGTTGCTAAAGCCGCTAAGTTGAAAGCAAGCGCAGAAAAAAGAAAAAAACGCGAAGCTGAAAAGAAAGCAAGACAAGAAAAATTAATTAAAAAACGCAAGCAAAAAGCAATTGAACGAATTGCTATTGAAAAAAGAAAAATAGTAAGAGCTGCTGTTGCTAAAAAAGCGAAAGAAGAAAAAGCGAAACGTACATCGGCTTTTGCGAAACTAACCGCCGCCAGACTTATTGCTGCTAAAAAAGCAAAAGACCTAAAAGAGAAAAAAACGATTGCTTCAGCAAAAGTTAAAAAAAGTAGTTCTGAAAAAAAGGATAAAAAGAAAGTTGCTTCTAAACCTAATAAAGAGAAGAAAAGAAAAAAGGACAAAAAGAAAAATAAAAAATAATATGATTCTACCTTATTATTTAAAAAAAGGAGATACCATTGCAATTATTGCAACAGCGCGTAAAGTAAGCAAAGAGGAAATACAGCCAGCCGTAGCTTTTTTTGAAAGCTACGGCCTTTCTGTTTTATTAGGTAAAAATTTATTTCAATCTAATAATCAATACGCGGGGAATGATCTTCAAAGAACTGAAGATTTGCAATGGGCTTTAAATGATAAAAATAGTAAAGCTATTATCATTGCTCGTGGCGGTTATGGAAGTGTTCGGTTAATTGAAAATATTGATTTTACAGAATTTAAAAAGCATCCGAAATGGTTAGTTGGTTATAGCGATGTAACTGTTTTACATAATGCTATTCATAACATTGGAGTTGCAACATTGCATGCTACTATGCCCTTAAATTTTTCTAAAAATAAAGAAGCCACAAAAAGTATGATCGATGGCTTGTTTGGCAATTTAAATGAGATACAAGCAGAAGAAAATTACTCTAATGTTTCTGGTATCGCTAAAGGACAATTGATTGGTGGTAATTTATCATTACTATATTCTTTATCAGGAACGCAATTTGATATTGATACAACCGATAAAATTTTATTTATTGAAGATTTAGATGAATATCTATATCATATTGATCGCATGATGATGCAGTTAAAATTATCCGGTAAATTAAAAAAACTGAAAGGACTTATTGTTGGTGGAATGACTGATATGAAAGATAATGCTATTCCGTTTGGTAAATTTCCTGAAGAAATAATTTTAGATGCAGTTAAAGAATATAATTATCCAGTTTGCTTTGATTTTCCTGCCGGACATATTGATAAAAACTTGGCTTTATATTTTGGTAAAGAAGTGGAATTGAATGTAAATGATGAGGGAGCAACTTTAAAATTTTTATAAAATGTTTTGTAAAACAACTGATAATTTAAATATCTACTTTGAAGTACAGGGTAATGAAAATTCTAAAGAAACGTTAGTGTTTTTAAACGGCCTTTCTCAATCGACTGTTTCATGGATTTTAACAACGCCTCAATTTAAGAATGATTATAGAATTATATTAATCGATTTTATATTTCAGGGACAAAGCGATAAAACGGGTGAGTACAGAAATTTTGACACACATGCCCGCGATGTAATTCGTGTTTTAGATTTTTTGAAGATTGATAAGGTAGTTATTATTGGATTATCTTATGGGAGTTTAGTAGCCCAAAATTTTACGGTTAATTATGGAAATCGTGTTTCAAAGTTAGTTTTAATTTCAACGTTTGCTCTAAAAACTCCCTACTACGAAGCTATTGAATTGTCATGGTGGCGCGCCCTTGAGTTTGGCGGTTATGGTTTGATGTTGGATATAATGTTGCCTAATGTATTAAGTGAAGGTTATTTTAAAAATCCTTTATTTCCTATTGATTTAATGAAACAAGCCCGCCAGGAAGCAAACGAAGATAAAAACGCCTTATTTAAATTAATGCAAGCAACTAAAGAACGACCAGATTATCGTTCTGAATTAAAAAAAATAACAAATCAAACATTAGTTATACAAGGTGAAAAGGATACTTTATTTCCGATTCATATGGCACAAGAAGTTGTTGATTCTATTACTAATTCTAAGTTGGCAGTTATTCCTTTTGCCGGGCATACACTAAACTTAGAGGCAATCCCTCAAATGTGTAAATTGATAAAAGAATTCTTAATCTTGAAGTAATCAATTTAACATTATTTAAAAAAAAATTGAGTCGCCCCTAATTACCTATTTTACTTTATTGGCTTCGTTATAACAATCTCTGCATAACGGTTCGTAACTATCGGTTTCTCCTAATAAAACTAAACTTGTTTCATTAGTTTTTCTATGGGACACATGCGCTAAACTTCCACAAGTCATGCAAATAGCATGAACTTTTGTTACATATTCGGCACAAGCTAATAAAGCAGGCATTGGCCCAAAAGGTTGCCTTTTAAAATCCATATCTAATCCTGCAATAATTACTCTTACTCCACTATCAGCAAGTTGATTAACTACATTTACTAACTCCATATCAAAAAATTGAGCTTCATCAATACCAACAACATCTACATCAGATACTAATAATAAAATATTAGAACTTGAAGGAACGGGTGTGCTATGAATTTCATTTCCTTGATGTGATATGACTTTTTCTTCGTGATAGCGTGTGTCTATTTGAGGTTTAAAAATTTCTACCTTTTGTTTAGCAAACTGTGCACGTCTTAAACGACGAATTAATTCCTCTGTTTTACCAGAAAACATGGAGCCACAAACTACTTCAATCCAACCTTTTCGACCTGTACTATGTTTAATGTTTTCTAAAAACATGTTTATTATATATTGATAACAAAACCTAAAAATAAACTAAGTAATGAGAAAATGCTGTATTTTTAATTTTTAATTATTCACATTATGCAAACGGATATTTTACTTAAACAACTTCATTCTTCATTGGCCGAATTAAAAGCTACTATTGATAAATTTGAAAAACATCCTTCGCCAAGC